>NZ_BAAAKJ010000507.1:0-6607 GCF_039527695.1 Kitasatospora putterlickiae | reverse complement strand
GGACCGGCCCGGCCCCGGCGACGGAGGTGCCGGGCGTCCCCGCGCCGCGCACCGGCGACGACGTTCGGACCGACACCGGTACCGGCACCGACACGCGGTCGGCGACCGGCACCGAGGCGCGGCTGGGCGTCCTGATCGGTGGCACCCCGAACCCGCCGGAGGCGGCGCGCGCCGGGCAGGCCGGGGCGCCCGGGCGTCCCGAGGAGCGGCCCGCGATGCGGGCCACCGCCGAGCTCGTCCGGCTCGGCCGGGGCACCTGTCTGGTGGTGCTGCCCGCCTGGCGGCCCGCGATCGCCGTATCGGTGCCGACCGAGCACCTGCTGAGCGCCACCGGCCTCGCCTATGAGCGACTGCCGGAGGCACGGCTCTCCGTCGTGATCAACTCCGGCGCGCTGCACGACCGGGAGTTGGAGCCGCGGGACTGGAAGGCCGGACCGCCCGGGCGGGCGGGCCGTCGCGGCGGGCGCGGCACGGTCTAGGGGAACGGCCCTGGAGCACGGCCGGTCGGGGACGGGCCGGTTCAGGAACGGGCGGGCCGGGCGTTCGGGATGTAGCCGAGGTCGACGGGCTCGGGTGCGCGGCGGTCGGTGAGCCAGCCCTCCCGGACGGCCGCCAGCAGGTCGGACAGCCGGGGCGGCCAGAGGGCGTCCGCGTTCTGGTCGGCGAGGTCCTCCGGGGTCCACCAGCGCCAGTCGAGGATCTTGTCGGCGGCGTGCATCGCGCTGACGTCGCCGACGGGGCCGCGGTGCGGGCCGCTGGTGAGGTAGATGTGCTCGTGCTGGCGGACGGGCGTGCCGTGCCAGGTGAAGTCGTGCTCCCAGGTGCAGAGCAGCGGGCCGGGTTCGAGGTCGGACCAGCCGGTCTCCTCCCAGAGTTCGCGGCGCGCCCCCGTCCACGGTGACTCGCCGGGCTCGATGCCGCCGCCCGGCATGGTCCAGTGCACGCCGACCTCGCTGTTGTCCGAGCGCAGGAGGAAGACGGAGCCCCCGTCGTCCAGGACGACCGTGCGGGCCGCCTGCCGCGGGATCCTTCGCGCGTTACGCCACAGGTTTCGCATCGGGCCACTCTCGCAGCGGGCCGCTCGGGGCGTCGAGCGGATTCCGCCGGGCGGCCCGGGCGCGGTCGGCGGGGCTCCGGAACGGACTGCCGGACGGGTGCCCGACCGGTGTCCGGACGGGCCCGTCCGGGCGGGTCGAGGCCTGTGACGTCGGGGTTTTGACGGCCCGCCGATCAGCCGGTGGCCTTACCCTGACGCCCATGCCCGCACCCGCCTTTCTCCTTCCCGCCCATCCGCTGGACCCGCGCCGGGTCGACCCGCAGTTCGCGTGGGAGGCCAGGCTGCTGCGCGATCTGGGCGGCGAGCACCACCTGGTCGACCATGACGCGCTGCTCGCCGGGGCGGCGCACACGGCCGTGCGCGGCGTGCCGGCGGGGCGCGGACCGTTCTGGTACCGGGGATGGATGCTCCCCTCGCACCGCTACGCGGAGTTCGCCGCCGCCCTGGCGGAGCGCGGGGGGCAGCTGTTGACCAGTCCGCCCGGGTACGCCTCGGCACACGAACTGCCGGGCTGGTACGAGGTGTTCGAGGGGGCCACGCCGCAGAGCGTCTGGTTGCCGCTGGCGGGCGCCGGGGCCGAAGCCGGAGCCGGGGTGGAGGTCGGGCCGCCGAGTGCGGAGCGGCTGGCGGCCGCCGTCGCCCGGCTCGGCGGGCGGGGACCGGCGATGGTCAAGGACTACGTGAAGTCCCGCAAGCACGAGTGGGACGAGGCCTGTTACATCCCGGAGCTGGCGGACCTGCCGGCGGTCGAGCGGGTGGTCGCGCGGTTCGTGGAGCTGCAGGCCGAACACCTGGCGGGCGGTGTGGTGCTGCGGCGGTTCGAGGAGTTCACCCGGGTGGTGTGGGACACCCACGGCGGCCCGTCCGACGGCGGATCGTCCGGCAGTGGACCGTCCGACGGCGGATCGTCCGGCGGTGGACCGGAGGGGGCGTCGGACGGGCGGCGGCGGGCGGTGGAGGCCCGGGTGTGGTGGCTGGACGGCGAGCCCGTGCTGGTCGGGCCGCATCCGGACCTGCCCGGCTGCCCGGCCGCTCCCGATCTGTCCGTGGTCCGGCCGCTGGTGCGGGCGCTGGGCTGCCGGTTCGTCACCACCGACCTCGCCGAGCGGGCCGACGGCTCCGGCTGGCGGGTGGTCGAGGTCGGGGACGGGCAGGTGAGCGAGCTGCCCCGGGGGATCGATCCCTCGGCGCTGTTGATCGCCCTGCTCGCGGCATGACCAGGGCGGCGTGACCAGGGCGGCGGGCCCGTTCCGGTGCCCGCCGCCGTGCGGTCCGGCTATCCGACGATCATGTCGGAGGCCGGTTCGGGCGCGTCCCCCTTCGCGCCGTGCCCCTCCGCCACGAACGCCTGCCAGAGGCGGGTGTACGCCCCACCCAGGGCGAGCAGTTCGGCGTGCGTGCCGTCCTCGACCACCCGGCCGTGGTCCAGGACCACGACCCGGTCGGCGCGCTCGGCGGTGGTCAGCCGGTGCGCGATGACCAGCGTGGTGCGACCGCCGCTGAGCCGGTCCGCGGCGTGGTTGACCGCCGCCTCGGTGGCCAGGTCGAGGGCCGCGGTGGCCTCGTCCAGCAGCAGGACGTCCGGGTCGACCAGCTCAGCCCGGGCCAGCGCGATCAGCTGGCGCTGGCCCGCCGAGAGGTTGCGCCCCCGGCCCGCGACCTCGTGGTCGTAGCCGTCGGACAGTCGGACGATCATGTCGTGCGCGCCGACCGCCCGGGCCGCCGCCTCCACCTCGGCCGCCGAGGCGTCGGGCCGGCCGTACGCGATCGCCTCGCGGACCGTCCCGGCGAACAGGTAGGCCTCCTGCGGGACCACGCCGAGCCGGTGCCGGTACTGGGCCAGGTCGTAGCGGGTCAGGTCCACGCCGTCGACCCGCACGGTGCCGGCGGTCGCGTCGTAGAACCGGGCGACCAGCTTGACCAGGGTCGACTTGCCGGCCCCCGTCTCGCCGACCAGTGCCACCGTCTGTCCGGCGGGGATCCGCAGGCTGACGTCGGTGAGCACGTCCGGAGCGCCGTCCGCGCCGCCGTTGTAGGCGAAGCCGACGTGGTCGAACTCGATCTCGCCGCGCAGTCCGGCCGGGACCGGCACCGGGTCGGCGGCCTGCGCGGTGCTGGTGGGGGTGCGCAGCAGCTCACGGGTCCGGCCCAGGCCGACCGCCGCCTGCTGGTAGCCGTCGAAGATCTGGGAGAGCTGGTTGACCGGGGCGAAGAACAGGTCGATGTAGAGCAGGTACGCCACCAGCGCGCCGACGGTGAGCGTCCCGGCGTCCACCCGCGACGCACCGACGATCAGCACCAGTGCGGCGGCCACGCTGGAGAGGAACTGCACGAACGGGAAGTAGATCGAGATGTAGAGCTGCGCCCGGACCCGGGCGTCCCGGTAGGCGATGCCGCGGGCGACGAAGCGGTCGGTGTTGGTGTCCAGCCGGCGGAACGCCTGGACGATCCGCATGCCGGCCACGTTCTCCTGCAGGTCGGCGTTGACCGTGCTGATGAGGTCCCGGGAGATCTCGTACTGGGCCTTGGACTTCCGGCGGAAGACCAGGGTCGCCACCACCAGCAGGGGCAGCACCGCGAAGACCGCCAGGGCGAGTCCGGCGTCGATCACCAGCAGGGCCGCGAGGATGCCGAGGAAGGTCAGCAGGCTGACCACGGCGGTGACCACGCCGGTCTGCAGGAACGAGGTGAGCGAGTCCAGGTCGGTGGTCATCCGGGTCATGATCCGGCCGGAGAGCTCGCGCTCGTAGTAGTCGAGGCCGAGCCGGTTGAGGTGGGCGAAGATCTTGAGCCGGAGCGTGTAGAGCACCCGTTCACCGGTGCGGCCGCTGACCCGGTTCTCGGCGCTCTGCACCAGCCAGTCCAGCAGGACGACCGCCAGGGCGGCGAGCGAGGCGACGGTGACGCCGGTCATGACGCCCTTGTTGACGCCGTCGTCGATGCCGTGCCGGATCAGGATCGGCAGGACCAGGGCGGCACCGGCGTCCAGGGCGACCAGCAGCAGCGCGAGGGCGAGCGGGGCGCGGAAGGGGCGCAGCAGGCGGCGGAGGCTGAAGTCGGGGTCGCCGCGTTCGGCCTCGTCGCGGGGGATCGCCGGGGTGTCGGTGGCCGGCGGGAGGGCGGCGACCTTGGCGAGCAGGTCGGGGGCGGCGGTGCGGGCGGCCCTGGCCAGGGCCGGGGTGGACATCGCGGGGCGCGCGGGCGGCGCGGCGGCGGGCGTCTCCGTCGGGTCGGCCGGGCGCTGGTCGTTCGCCGGGTCCTGGGCGTTCGCGGGGTCCTGCTTGTTCGCGGGGTTCGGCGGGCTCGCCGAGCCGGCCGGGTCGGCCGGGTTCGCCGGCTCGGGCGCGGCGGGGGCGCGACCGGCCTCGGGATCGGTGATCAGGGCCCGGTACCGGGGACATCGGGCTTCGAGTTCCTCGTGCGTACCGAGGTCCAGCAGCCGGCCGCGGTCGAGGACGGCGATCCGGTCGGCCAACTGGAGGGTGGAGCGCCGGTGGGCGATCAGCAGCGTGGTGCGGCCGGCCATGACGGAGCGCAGCGCGTCGTGGATCTCCGCCTCGATCTGCGGGTCGACCGCCGAGGTGGCGTCGTCCAGGAGCAGGATGCGGGGGTCGGTGAGGATCGCCCGGGCCAGGGCTATGCGCTGGCGCTGGCCGCCGGAGAGCGTCAGGCCCTGCTCGCCGACCTTGGTGTCGTAGCCGTCGGGCAGGGCCCGGACGAACTCGTCGGCCTGGGCGGCGCGGGCGGCGGCGACGATCTGCTCGTCGGTGGCGTCGGGGCGCCCGTAGGCGATGTTGGTGCGGACCGTCTCGGAGAAGAGGAAGCTCTCCTCGGGCACGGTGCCGACGGCCGCCCGGACCGAGTCCAGGGTCAGGTCGCGCAGGTCGTGGCCGTAGAGGCGGACGGTGCCGGCGGCCGGGTCGTAGAAGCGCGGCACCAGTTGCGCGACGGTGGACTTGCCGGAGCCGGAGGCGCCGACCAGGGCCAGGGTCTCGCCGGGTGCGAGGCGCAGGCTGAGGCCGTGCAGGACGGGCGCGGGGTGCTCGGGGTCGTAGCGGAAGCCGACCTGGTCGAACTCCAGCGCCACCTCGGTGGTGAGCGGGCCGACCACGCGCGGGGCGGCGGACTGGTCTGGGGTGCGGGTGGGGTCGAGGTCGAGGGTGACGGCGTCCGGACGCTCCTGGACCAGCGGGCGCTCGTCGATCAGCTGGAGCACGCGCTCGACACCGGCCCTGGCCTGCTGGCCGACCGTGATGACCATGGTCAGCATCCGGACCGGGCCGGTCATCTGGGCCACGTAGGTGGAGAAGGCGACGAAGGTGCCGAGCGAGACCCGGCCGTTGACCGCCAGCCAGCCGCCGAAGGCCAGCACCGCCACCTGGGCGAGCGCGGGGATCGCCTGCATGGCGGGGTTGTAGCGGCTGTTGAGCCGGATCGAGCGGAGCCGGGCCGCGAAGAGGTGGCGCGAGGCCGCCTCCAGCTTGTCCAGCTCCTGGGTCTCCTGGCCGAAGCCCTTGACCACCCGCACGCCGCCGATCGCCTCGTCGACCACGCCGGCCACGGCCGCGGCCTCCTGCTGGGCGGCCCAGGTGGAGGGGAAGAGCCGCTTGCGGCTGAGCGTCGAGATCCACCACAGCGCCGGGGCCATCACCAGGGCGACCAGGGTGAGCGGCGGCGAGAGCCAGACCATCACGCCCAGCGACATGGCGAACATGATCAGGTAGCCGGTCATCATCGGGAGCATCGAGAGCAGCCCGTTGACCAGCTGGAGGTCGGAGGTCGCGCGGCCGACGACCTGGCCGGTGTCCAGGCGGTCCTGACGGTGACCGTCGAGCCTGCCGAGCGAGCGGAAGAGGTCGGCGCGCAGGTCGTGCTGGACGTCGACGGCCAGCTGCCCGCCGTAGTAGCGGCGGACCTGGGTGCAGCCGAACACCACGGCGGCGGCCAGCAGGAGCACCACGGCCCACGGGGCGAGCGGGCGGGTGTGCGCGGTGATGACGTCGTCGATGATCACCTTGGTGACCAGGGGCACCAGGGCGGTGACGGCCATGCCGAGGAGCGAGGCGCCGAAGGAGAGCAGCACGCTGCGCCGGGAGCGCCAGCAGTAGCCGAGCAGCCGCCGGAGCCAGCCCGCACCGTCGGCGTCGTCGCCGGTATTGGTGCTGGTGTGGGGGCTGGCGGAGGTCGTGGGGTCCGGGTCCGGGCCCGGTCGGGCGTGCCCGTCCCCGGGCCCGCCCGGGGCATCGGTTCGGGTGCCGCTCGGGGAAAGCTCCACCGTAGATCCGTGAGTCTCAGGCATATTTAGGGATGCTAACCATTCCGTCGGGTGGCCGCCATGGAGTTTCAGGCCAGGGCGAGCCGGGGATCCCGGCCCGACGGAGGAGGCAACAGCCCGCAACCTGCGCTGATTCCCGGCGGACCGGACCGGCACGCCCGCTACCAGGGTCGCCGACGGGCGCGGAGCCGCCCACCGCCCACCGGCGCAGGGGGCCGACCTCCCTTGGTCCTAGGCCATCGGGCCGAGCGCGCGCCCGCTCGCGACCCGCGCCG
>NZ_BAAAKJ010000506.1:1140-2461 GCF_039527695.1 Kitasatospora putterlickiae | reverse complement strand
GTGGTCGGGGGGCGGGTGGTGAGGCCGGTGGGGGTGGTGGCGTGGAGGCGGCCGGTGAGGACGGTGAGGGTGGTGGCGCCGGCCGCGGGGCAGAGGGGGCGCCAGGGGGCGTCCGGGTCGGTGGCGGGGCGGTGGTGCAGGGTGTCGTCGTGCGGGGTGATCGCGAAGAGGGTGCCGTCGCACATCGCCAGGGCGGCCGTGCCGGGCGGAGTGTGGCCGGCGGGGGTCCAGGGGGCCGGGCCTGGGACGGGGTCGCGGACGAGGAGGCGGTCGTCCTCGGTGACGGCGAGCAGGGCGAGCGGGATCGGCCCGGCGGCCTCGCGCGGGGCGGTGAGGCAGCGGATCCGCGGGGACGGGCCGGGGGCCGGCGGGCACGGCGTCCACGGGAGGTTCTGGTCCGACGGTTCCCGGTGCAGCAGGGTGGTGCCGTCGGCGGCCACCGCGAACAGCAGTC
The DNA here is from genome assembly GCF_039527695.1 of Kitasatospora putterlickiae. Taxonomy (NCBI): domain Bacteria; kingdom Bacillati; phylum Actinomycetota; class Actinomycetes; order Kitasatosporales; family Streptomycetaceae; genus Kitasatospora; species Kitasatospora putterlickiae. Next base: position 2,007 of record NZ_BAAAKJ010000506.1, on the reverse strand, counting down.
CCTCGCAGGCGGCGAGCGCCCGCACGCCGTCCGCCCGGCCGACGGTGTGCCAGCGCGGCGCCGGTGCGGCGCCGCCGAGACGGTCCAGCACGTTGCGGGTGATCCGGTCGACGACCGGGTCGCCCAGTGCCCGCCCCCAGTTGATGGTGGCCGCGTTGAAGACGGTGCCGGCGCCGAGCCGGAAGACGCCCATGGTCGCCCAGCCGCCCTGCCCGTAGCGCCGCCAGTGCCGCAGGTCGGCGGTGGCGAGCACGGCGAAGGAGCGCGGTGTGCCGTCCCTCCCGGTCGCGCGGGGCACGCCGGCGGACCAGTCGAGTTCGGCGGCGTCGGTCTCGTAGCCGAGCGAGCCCCGCGCGAACGCGTCGCCGTCGGCGAGTCCGGTGCCCTCGAAGACCCAGTGGTCGGCGAACCGGACGGTGTAGGACTCGCGGCCGATGACGGCCATGCCGTCGCCCCAGGCGCCGGCGCCGTGGCGGAAGCTGACGCCGGTCATGGCGTTCTCGGGCCGGTCCACCGGGGAGCTGGACCACTCGACCGTGGTCCGGCGCGGGTCGGTGGCGGTGACCGGATCGGCGGCGGCGTCGCGGTGGCAGACCATCGAGCGGCCGCCCTCGGGCTCGTCCTCGATCCGGATCTGCCACCACGCCGTGTTGGCCGCGAAGAAGGCCAGGTTGCCGCCCCGGCGGGCGAACTCCTCGACGCCGTCGCGCATGCCGGCGGACCAGTACTCGTCGTGCCCGTTGACCACCAGCAGCCGGTAGCGGGCGAGGGTTTCGGCGAAGGAACGGTCGTCGAGATCGAGGCCCGAGCAGTACTCGACGGGGTAACCGGCCCGGGGCAGCCAGCGCAGCAGCGGCTCCTCCCAGC
>NZ_BAAAKJ010000506.1:0-1122 GCF_039527695.1 Kitasatospora putterlickiae | reverse complement strand
CCCGCCGGGGGCGTCGAGCCGGACGCGGGCGGCGCGGCCGGGCTGCTCGGCGTAGTAGAGGCCCCGCCCGGGCTGGCCGGCCCGGTGGTAGGCGCGCCAGGTGGCGAAGGGGATCGAGACGAGGATCCCGGAGGTGGTTCCGGGACGGGCGGCGCGCACGGCGAACCACACCTCGTGCTCGGCGTCGCGTCCGGGCGCGGGCTGCTCGGGCCGCTCGTCGTGGAAGCTCGCCCGGTAGAGCGAACTCGGCCAGTGATCGGGGACGTCGAGCTCCCAGTGGGTGACGCCGGGGAGGGCCGCCTTCAGCCGCACCGCCCCGCTCACCTCGTCGGTGACGACGACCCGCCCGCGCAGCGGCCGGCCCTCCACACCCCGGCCGCCGAGGCGGAAGCGCAGCCGTCCGCCCTGCGCGCAGGAGGTCGCCTCGGCGCCGGCGAGCGGACGCGGGACGCCGTCGGGGCCGGTCGCCGTCACGAGGCCGGGTCCCGCTGGTCGGCGGCCCGAGGAGCGGTGAGCCCCTGGCCGGTGAAGCGTTCCAGCAGTCCCGGCAGGGCCGCGAGCCGGGGCGGGGCACCGGCGGCGGAGGCGACCACCACCTCCTCGATCGCCCGCAGGTGGGCGTGGATCGCCTCCGGCGGCAGGTAGGCGGTGTCGGCGGTGAGCGTGACGGTGAGCGCGGCGTCGTCGCCGGTGAGGTGGAGGCAGTACCGGCAGGCGACCAGTTCCTGGGTGGCCGGGAAGTCCACCACGGTTCGGCGACGGAGTCCGGACAGCTCCTCGGGCGTCGGCAACTCCGGTGCGGACAGCGGCCGTTCGACGAGCCGCATGTCGTTGAAGCAGCAGTACGGGTGCACCTCGACGCCCCGCTCGCGGGCGATCCGGGCGAGCAGGGCGTCCCACTCCACCGGGTCGTAGGCGGCCGCCCGGTACCCGGCCAGGGCGGCCCGCCAGGCGGCCGGCAGCAGGTCGGTGAAGACGGCGCCGCCGTCGAGGTCCTCCGGCAGGTCGAGGACGACCAGGGCGTCCTGGGAGAGCGTGCTGACCAGGTCGCGGTGCTCGCCCGCGGCCCGGTTCCCGGCGATCGGCATCACCGCCGCCGACGGGTGGCCCCGGTCGGGGGCG
>NZ_BAAAKJ010000505.1:0-781 GCF_039527695.1 Kitasatospora putterlickiae | reverse complement strand
GGGCTGGCGGACCGGGCCCGGCGGCTGGTCACCTCGGCCCCGGCGGCGGGGGCGGGCGAGTCCCCGAGCGCGGTGCTCGCCTCCGCGTACGCCGCGTTCTACGAGGACGGCGACGTGCGCTCCTCGCGGCGGCGGGTGGTCACGGCGATCGAGGGCATCCGGGCCGGCGGGCCGCGGGCGCCGGACGAGGTGCTGACCCGGCTGGTCGACCTGCTGCTGGCGATCAGCCAGTACGCCGGCGACGCGGGGTGCTGGGAGCAGGCCCACCGGCTGCTCGACCCGCTGGGCGACCTGCTGCCCCCGGCCTCACGGATCTACCAGGACGCCTGGGGCGACGTGGTCCGGCGCGGCGCCGGGCTGCGGGAGCGGGTGCACCACGCGTTCGCGCACCCGACCACGCTGGAACCGTGGGACCTCAGCCGGCTCGCCGTGGCCGCCTACCACGTGGACACCATCGGCGAGTACCGGCCGTACCTCCAGCGCACCGTCGAGCGCGAGGTGGCGACCGGGGCCAGGGTCTCCGGTGTGATCACGCTGCACGTGATCATGCTCGACCAGCTGGCGGTCGGCGAGTGGGACGAGGCCGAGCGGACCGGGCGGCGGCTGCTGGATCTGACGGCAACGCACGGGCACGCGCTGTTCGCCCACCACACCCGGGCCTACCTGGGGCTGGTGGCCGCGATGCGCGGCCGCACCGACCACGCCCGGGAGCTGCGGGCCGTGGTCGACGGCTGGGCCCGGCCGCGCGGCATCGGCTTCCTCACCCAGATCGCCGAGGCCG
>NZ_BAAAKJ010000504.1:5280-8015 GCF_039527695.1 Kitasatospora putterlickiae | reverse complement strand
CAGCAGTCCGCCGGCCGGGCCGTCCACCGGGTAGGCCCACCAGAACACGTCCCGCAGGTGCTCCTCGCGGTCGACCACGGGCAGCTGGCCCGCCCAGGCGGCGCCGGCCGGGGTCAGCCGGGTGAGGGCGGCGAAGGTGTCCCGGCGGCGTCCGGCGGCCGGGCCGGACCCGCCGCGCGGCTCCGCGGCGGGCAGCAGGCCGACGGCGGGGCGGCCGTGGACGGCCTCCGCGCGGTGTCCGAACAGCTCCTCGGCGGCCCGGCTCCACTGGGCGATCCGCCCGTCGCGGTCGACCAGCACGAGGGCGAGCCGGACCAGGGCGACCACTCCTGACGGTTGGTCACCCGGTGCGGTGCGGGGCGCCGGGTCGGTGCCCGCCGGACGCGGTGTGGAGTTGGGGTCGTCCACCATGGATTCGGTCTGCTCCCGCCTGGCCGCCGCGTCGGGAGACGGCCGTTTCTCCGGAGGAAGGCATGCTGTGCGGATACCAGCGAAGCACGGACGGGCCGGGAGTCGATAGCGAAACGGGGAGATTCCTCGGTATCGGTTGCGTGTCGCGTGCCGCGCGCCGGTCCGCACTCCCCGTCCACCCCGCGATGGCGGTGCGTGGGCGGGCGGTAGGGTCGCAGGACGGCACGCAGGAGGAGGCGAGAGGTGACCGCGCAGATCCCGGTCCGCTGGACGGACCCGGCACAGCAGGAGCTGGAGGAGCGGGTCGAGGCCGCCGAACTCGCCTGGCTCACGATGGACGTCGACGTGCGGACGCTGCGGGTCGAGATCGACAACTTCGCGCTGATCCACCACCAGCTGCTCGGGCCGCTGTACGCCCGGCTGGACGAGCTGGACGCGCTGCTCGCGGAGGCCGTGGCCGTCCGCACCGGGGACCCGGAGGACCTGCGGCGGGCCCGCGAGGCCCGGCGGCGGGTCGAGGAGCTGCCGGACCTGGACGCGCTGTTCGACAGCGTCCGGGAGCGGGGCGAGCAGCAGGAGGAGGCCCCGCCGCCGCCCGCCGCGCCCACCCGGGTGCGGCCCGGCCGGGACGCCCAGCGGATCTACCGCGAGCTGGTCCGCCGCGCCCACCCGGACCTGTCCACCGACCCGCAGGAGCAGAGCCGCCGCGCGGCGTTCCTGGCCCGGGTCAACGAGGCCTACGCGTACGGCGACACCGGCGCGCTGGAGGCGCTGGCCGCCGAGTGGTCCACCGCGCCCGAGGCGGCGCCCGCGGTCGACTCCCCCGACCGGCTCGGCTGGCTGCGCCGCCGGCTGGAGTGGCTGACCGGCCGGATCGGCGAACTCGCCGCCGAGCAGGTCCGGCTGGAGCGCAGCGCGATGGGCGAGCTGCTGGCGCTCGCCCCGCAGGACCCCGACGGGCTGCTGACCGAGCTGGCCGAGCAGCTGCTGGCCAAGGCCGCCGCCCAGCAGTCCGAGCTGGAGGGACTGCTCGGCGGCCCGGTGGGGGAGAATGACGGGGCCGGTCCCGACCCCCAGGAGAACCAGACGATGTTCGCGCAGATCCCCACCATCGACGCCGCCGCCGTGCCCGCCGACGCCGCCCTGCTGGACGTCCGGGAGCAGGACGAGTGGGACGCCGGGCACGTGGAGGGCGCACTGCACATCCCGATCGGCGAGGTGATCGCGCGGATCGGCGAGCTGCCGGACGAGCGGCTGTACGTGCTCTGCCGGGTCGGCGGGCGTTCCGCGCAGGTCGTCCAGTACCTGGTGCAGAACGGCCGGGACGCGGTCAACGTCGACGGCGGGATGTACGCCTGGGACGGCGCTGGCCGTCCGATGGTGAGCGGCGACGGGCAGGACGCCTTCGTCCTCTAGCGGGCGGACCGGGGGCTCGGCGGGGCGCCGCTATTAGGGCAGGATGGGCGCGCGACCGGGCCGGTGCGGTGCCGGCCCCACCCGTCCCCGGGGGAGTCCATGGCCGAGACCGCCGAGGCCGATGAGCACGCCGAGCACGCCGAACACGCCGAGAGACTGGACCAACCGCCCGCCCCCCGGGCCCGGTCGGCGCCCGCCCGGGTCGTGCTGGTCGCGGCCGCGGCCCTGCTGGTGACGGCCACCGGGCTGTTCCTCGGCGCGGTCTTCCTGCACGTGGCGCCCGCCAATTCGCTCTCCCGGGAGTACCGGGAGCAGCTGGACGGCCTGATCTACCCGGAGTTCGAGCAGAACTGGAAGCTGTTCGCGCCCAATCCGCTGCAGCAGAACGTCGCGGTGGACGCCCGGGTGCGGACCGCGTCGGCGGACGGCGACGCCGTGGTCCACGACTGGGTGGGGCTGACCGCGCAGGACGTCGCGGCGATCCGGGGCAACCCGGCGCCCGGTCACGCCGACCAGAACCTGCTGCGCCGGGCCTGGGACTTCTACGACGGCTCGCACGACGCCCAGGACGAGTCGCCGACCACGGAGCGCGGGCGGCTCGCCGAGGAGTACCTGAAGCGGATCGCGGTGCAGCGGATCGGCCGCGGCGTCGACGGGCGGCCGGTGGTGGCGGTCGAGCTGCGGGTGACCACGACGACCGTCGCACCGCCGGACTGGAGCGGGGAGGCGGCGCCGCCCGCGCCGAGGGTGCGCGAGCTGCCCTGGTGGCCGGTGCGGGACGAGGACGTGCGGGGGCTGTGGTGAGCGGCGCCACCCCGGCCGGGGCGCGGGAGCGGCTGCTCGACGAGGTCCCCCGCCAGCCCGGGCCGCCGGTCGGCGGCGGCGGCGCGCCGTCCGGCCCGCGCCGG
>NZ_BAAAKJ010000504.1:2184-5247 GCF_039527695.1 Kitasatospora putterlickiae | reverse complement strand
GGTCCGGCCGGGCTCGCCGCCTGGGCCTTCGAGGTGTTCACCGGCCGGGTGCTCGGGCGGTACCAGGCGGCGGCGGTGCGGATCGGCTTCGGGCTGGTCTGGCTGGCGTACCTGGTGCGCGAGTGGCCCGACCGGCGGCTGCTGTACGGCGACACCTCGCCCTGGTCGATGGAGCTGGCGGAGCGGCTGCTGGCCGACAACGGGGCGCTGACGGTGCTGCCCTGGTTCGGCGGGCGGCCCTGGTTCGAGCTGGTCTACCACCTGGGGGTGCTGGCCGCGCTGGCGGTGCTGCTCGGCTGGCGGACCAGGGCGGCCACGGTGCTGTTCCTGGTCACCGTGCTGTCGCTGCAGAACCGCAACGTCTTCCTCGGCGACGGCGGCGACAACATCGTCCACCTGATGGCGGTCTACCTGGTCTTCACCCGGTGCGCCGAGGTGTGGTCGCTGGACGCCCGGCGGGTCCGCGCCGGGCGGGGCGGGGTGGGCGGGGTGCCGCTGTGGGCGGCGCTCGGGGCGGTGCTGCTGGTCTGTCAGCTGGGCGGCTTCGCCGGGTCGAGCCTGGACTGGACGGTCCGGGGGTTCCCGTACGTCGGCTGGGCGCCGCTGTTCTGGCTGCTCTGGGCGGTGGCCGGACTCTGGTGGCTGGTGGACCGGCTGGCGCCGGAGGGCGAGACCAGGGCGGTGCTGGACGCGCTGGCGACCATGGTGCACAACTGCGCGATGCTGGTGATCGCGGTCGAGGTGACGCTGATCTACGCCACGGCCGGCTGGTACAAGGTGCAGGGCTCGCGCTGGCAGGACGGCACCGCGCTCTACTACCCGTTGCACCTGGACTACTTCACGCCCTGGCCGGGGCTGTCCGGGCTGCTCGGCGGGGCGCTGCTGCCGGTGTTCCTGATCACCTACGGGACCGTGCTGCTCCAGGTGGCCTTCCCGTTCACGCTGGTGAACCGGCGGCTCAAGAACGCGCTGCTGGTGGTGATGATGGCCGAGCACGTGGGGATCGCGGTGCTGCTCGGGCTGCCGGTGTTCTCGCTGGCGATGATCGCGGCGGACGCGGTGTTCCTGCCGACGGCGGCGTTGCTGTGGGCCGGGGAGCGGGTCGCGCGGATCCGGTTGAGGGGCCGCCACTAAGCTGACCGGTATGTCCTGGTTCGCCGCGCTTCGAGACACCGCACGGACCGGACTGACCATCGACCGGGCGCTCACCGACCCCAAGCGCGCGGTGCGCGGGGCGGTCGCCGTCGCCGTGGTGCTCTTCCCGACCCTCGCGCTCGGCGACGCCCTGCTCGCCACCTCGGCCGCGATGGGCGCGTTCATCGCCGGGACCGCGACCTTCCAGCGCAGCTTCCGGCCGCGCGCCACGCTCGCCGTCGGGGCCGGGATCGGACTCGGCGTCAGCACCTTCCTCGGCTACCTGGCGGCCGGGGTGACCGGGGCGTTCCCGGTGCTGCTGGCGGTCTGGGCGTTCGGCGCCGGGCTCTCCTGGGCGATCGGGCCGACCGCCGGGGTGGTCGCCGCCAACACCCTCTCGGTGATGCTGATCGTCGTCCAGCTGCCGGTCAGCCCGCTCACCGCGCTCGGCCACGGGCTGGTCTGCGCGCTCGGCGGCGCCGTCCAGGCGCTGGTCATCACCCTCTGGCCGATCGGCAGCTGGACCGCCCAGCGCGAGGCGCTCGCCGACACCTACGCCGAACTCGCCGACTACGCGCGCCGGCTGCGCCAGGACCCGACCGCGCACGTCGACCCGGCGCCGTTCATCGAGGCCAGGAACGCCGCCGCGCTGACGCCCTGGCAGGACCGGCACAGGCCGCCCGAACTGCGCGGCCTGCGCGGCCTCGCCGAACGGATCCGGCCCACCCTGGCGGCGCTCGCCGACCCCAAGGTGGGCGCCCCCGAGGAGGGCCCGGAGCGCGACCGGGCCCGGGAGGTGCTGGCCGCCTCCGCCGAGGCGATGGACGCGCTGGCCCGGGCGATCCGCACCGGCGACCCGCTCCAGCTGCCGCGCTCGGCGCCGGCGCTCACCCTGGTCGCCCGGACCGAGGGCCCGGAGCTGCGCGGCGCCGCCCGCCGGGCCGCGCGCCGGCTGGCCGGGCTGCTCCGCAAGGCCGCCGACGCGCTCGACCGCGCCTCCGAGGACACCATCGACACCCCCGTCGTCCAGCCCGGCGGGGCGCTGCGCAAGCCGCCGCTGGTGCGGATGCTGCCGACGGCGCTGCGCGCGGTGCGCCGGCAGTTCCATCCGCGCTCGGCGGTGTTCCAGCACGCCGTACGGCTGTCCGGGGTGGTCACCGCCGCCTATCTGCTGGCCCGGCTGGCCGGCTTCGAGCACGGCTACTGGGCGCCGATGACCGCCGCGATGGTGATGCGCCCGGACTTCGCGCAGACCTACAGCCGGGGCGTGGCCCGGCTGGCCGGGACGGTCGTCGGCGTCGCCGTCTCCACCCTGGTGGTGCAGCTGGCCCGGCCCGGTGAATGGGTGCTGGCCGCGCTCGCGGTGGTCTCGATCGCCGGCGCCTACCTGACCTTCCGCACCGGCTACGCGGTGATCACCGTCTGCATCTCCTCCTACGTGGTCTTCCTGCTCGGCCTCCAGGAGGGCGACCCGCTGGCCACGGCGGTGGAGCGGGTCGGGCTCACGCTGCTCGGCGGCTCGGTCGCGCTGCTCGTCTACGCGCTCTTCCCGACCTGGCAGACCGCCCGGCTCGGCGAGCGGCTGGCCGAGTGGCTGGCCGCCGCCGGGCGGTACGCGGCCGAGGTGATCGCCGTCTACGAGCGGCCCGCCGCGCCGCGCGGCCGGGAGGTCCGCTCGGCGCTGCTGGACTCCCGGGAGGCGCGCTCGGAGCTGCTCCAGGCGATGCAGCGGGCCGACGCCGAGCCCGGCCGGCACGCCTCCGGACTGCCCGGGGTGAGCCGGCGCCAGCTGGACCGCGCCCGGGCCGCCGTCGGCCACCTCGGACGGGTCGCCGTGCTGCTGGAGGCCCACCTGCCCGCCGCCGACGCCCCGCCGGTGCCGGGGGCGGCCGAGTTCGGCGAGGAGCTGGGGCTGACCACGGCGCTGGC
>NZ_BAAAKJ010000504.1:0-2174 GCF_039527695.1 Kitasatospora putterlickiae | reverse complement strand
CGCGCTGCTGACCGGGCGGCCGGTGGAGTTCGGCGCCGTCCGGGAGGCCCAGGAGCGGCTGGAGCGGCGGCTCGCCGAGGAGCCGGCCGGGGTCCAGGGGGACGTCGTGCGCTCCGGCACCCGGCTGCTGCTCCAGGCGCTCAAGGATCTCGAACGGGCGCTGCGCGGCGGCGGTACGGCGGCCGGCGCCGAGCGGCGCGAGCCGGAGCCCACCGGGCGGTGAGGCCCGCCCCGCCGGGGATGGCAGAGTGGGCGGGATGAACGAGGAACTGCTGCGGCTCTGGCGGGCCGGCGCCGAGGAGCCGGGGACGGTGCTGCTGGACGGGTTCCACCCGCTGAAGCACGCGCTGCGGTTCGGCGCCGCCGTCCGGCAGGTGCTGACCGCCGACCGGGCCGCACTGGCGGCGCTCGCCGCCGAGCTGGCCCCGGACGTGGCCCCGGCGATGGACGCGCTGGCCGTCGAACTTCCGGAGGCCGCGCTGCGCACGCTCGCGCCCCGGCCGCACCCGACCGGGGTGATCGCGCTGGCGGTGCGGCCGACCGCCGGGGCCAACCGCGCCGCGCTGGCCGTCCGGCCCCGGCCGGCGCCCGTCGTGCTGCTGGAGAACCCGCGCAACCTGGGCAACGTCGGCGCGGTGATCAGGCTCGCGGCCGGGTTCGGCGCGGCGGGCGTGGTCACCACCGGCGAGCTGGACCCCTGGCACCCGGCGGTGCTGCGCGGCAGCGCGGGCCTGCACTTCGCGACCGCCGTCGAGCGGCTTACCCTGCCGGAGCTGCCGGCCGGACCGCTCTACGTGCTGGATCCGGAGGGCGCGGACATCCGGGCGACGGCCTTCTCGGACGACGCGGTGCTCGCCTTCGGCACCGAGCGGCACGGGGTGACCCCGGAGCTGAAGGCGCGGGCCGACGAGCTGGTCGCGGTGCCGATGCGGCCCGGGGTCTCCAGCTTCAACCTGGCGACCAGCGTGGCGATGGGGCTGTTCCACTGGATGTCCGGACGCCCGCCCGGCGCGCCGGTCTGAACCGGCGGCCGGGCGGGCCGGGGCGGCGGACCGTCAGGAGAACAGCCGCTTCCAGGTGTCCGGGCCGGGGTAGCCGTCCGCCTCGGCGCCGCGCCAGCCCTGGGCCTCCTGGAAGGCCTGGACGTTGCGCCGGTCGGACTCCGTCCAGCGCGGGCCCGGGCCCTCGGTGTAGTACCGGCCGTAGCCCTTGCGGACCAGCTGCTCGCCGAGTCGGCGCACCCAGTCGTTGGTGGCGCCCGGGACGAACTTGTCGGCGCCCGGGAAGGCCGGTGCGCCGGCGCCCGGGTCGACCGGAGGGGTCACGGGCGGGGGCGGCAGCGGGGTTCCGCCGTCGATGTTGCGGCCCTTGCCGTTGACCAGGTAGTCCCAGGTGGCCTTGCCCGGGATGCCGTCCGCCTCGCTGCCGCGCCAGCCCTGGGCGAGCTGGAAGGCCTCGGTGGCCCGCCGGTCGGCCTCGCTCCAGCGCGGGCCCGGCCCCTCGCTGTAGAACCGGCCGCCGCCGCGCTGGGCCAGCAGCCGGCCGAGCTCGGTGACGTAGGCGTTGTTGGCGCCGGGGCCGAACTTGTCGGCGCCCGGGAAGGCCGTCGAGGAGGAGCCGCCGCCGACGCTCCCGCCGGTGGAGAGCCCCTTGTAGCGGTAGGGGACGTAGGAGGCCGAGTTGTTCCAGTACGCGTACGGGGTGGAGCGTTTGACGGTGTTCGGGGCGGTCTGCTCGTACGCCACGTAGCGGGTGCGGGAGGAGTCCGTCCAGCCGCCGAAGATCGTCACGTGCGAACCGGACTGCGGGCTGGCCGGGTTGTTGTAGACGAGGATGTCGCCGGGCTGCAGATCCGCCTTGGTGATCCGGTCGGCGAAGTTCGGCAGGGTCCAGGTGGTCTGGCTGCTGCCCAGCCCCCAGGCCATCGAGACGAAGCCCGAGCAGTCCTGGCGGTAGCCGTCCGACCAGTAGCGGCTCATGCTGTACGGCACCTTCTGGTCGACCCAGCGCTGGGCCCGTTCGATGATCTGGGCCCGGGTGACCGGCGCCGCCGTGGCGCGCGGGGCGGCGAGCGAGCGGGCGCCGGGGGACCCGCCGTAGAGGCCGCTGACCTCGCCCTGCGGGGTCTCGGAGCGGGGGCTGCTGGGGCCGCCGGGGGTCGGGGTCGGGGCGGG
>NZ_BAAAKJ010000503.1:883-1396 GCF_039527695.1 Kitasatospora putterlickiae | reverse complement strand
GGACCGCCCGGCCTGACACCACCGGTGAACGCGCGCACCGTTCGGGGCCCGGCGCGCGTCTCCCCCGGGGCGGAGCACCGCCCGGTCGTGTGGGGCCCGTCCGTCGAAGGGGGAGACACGTGTCCCGGAAACCGCCCGAGGAACTCGTCCCGGTCCTGGCCAGGACCGGTCACCGCTGGCCGCTGGCCGACGAGGAGGGGCTGCGCGGGGCGGCCGGGCTCTGGCGCGAGTTCGGCACCGAGGCGGACCGGCTCGCCAAGCGCGGCGGCGACGCCGCGCGGCGCGTCACCGGGGACAACTCCGGCCGCGCCGTCGAGGCCTTCGCCGCGTACTGGCGGGCGTTCCGGGGCGGCGGCACGGGGCACCTGGACGACGCGCACGCCGCGGCCGGGCTGGTCGCCGGGGCCTTCGACGCGGCGGCCCGCGCCGTCGACTCCTGCAAGGCCGACATCGTCGCCACGCTGAAGGAGCTGGCCGCCGAACTGAAGAAGGCCGAGGAAAAGGCCGCCGCGG
>NZ_BAAAKJ010000503.1:0-786 GCF_039527695.1 Kitasatospora putterlickiae | reverse complement strand
GCCGTCGAGGCCGCCGGGCTGAAGATCGGCGGCCTGCTGGACGAACTCGGGCGGGCGATGAAGGACGGCCTGGGCGCCGCGCTGCGGGAGCCGGCCGTGATCGCGCTGCTGCGGCTGGCGCCGCCCGGCACCGGCGGCGTGCGGGCGGCCGGCTACCCGGGCGGGGCCTTCGACCCGGTGGCCGCCGGACTGCCCGCCGTCCTCGGCGAGCCCGGGGTGCTCGGCGGACCCGGCGGGACGGGGCTGGCCGTGGTGCTGGGGCAGGACGGCCGGCCGGTGGTGGGCGTGCCCGGGCTGACGGTGAAGCTCGACGAGGCCGGGCGGCCGGTCCTGGACGAGAACGGCGAACCGGTCATCGTGCGTGCCGACGGCACGCCGGTGGCGGACGCCGACGGGCTGGTCGTCGTGCCAGGGGCGGACGGGCGGCCGGTGGTCGGGGTGGAGGACCTGGCCGTGAAGCTGGACGAGCACGGGCGGCCGGTGCTGACCGGGCAGGACGGGCGGGAGATCACGGGGGTGCCGCTGGCGGGGGCGTCGGACGGGCCGTCGGACGGACCGCCGGACGGGCCCGGGGAGAAGGCGGCCGGGCGGCACGGGCACGGGGCCGTGCCCGGTGCGCCCTTTGAGGGCGGACCGGTGACGGCGGTGGCGGCCGGGGCGGACGCGGTGCTCGGTGCGACCGGGGGCGGGCCGGAGGACGAGGACGTGGTGCCCGGTCCCGGCGAGGGCGGGCGCGGGCCGCGTCCGGGCCCGGGGGCGGGGGCGGGGGCGGGGGGGGCGGGGGGC
>NZ_BAAAKJ010000502.1:0-1426 GCF_039527695.1 Kitasatospora putterlickiae | reverse complement strand
GCTGCGGGCGGTGCTCGGCTCGCTCTCCGCCGACTTCGTCAACGACGGCGGGCGCGGCGCCGGCTGGCGCGGCACCGAGGGACCGGCGGGCGCGGGCGACGTCGAGGACACCGCCCGCGGCTTCCTGCTCACCGACACCGGCGTCTCGGTGGCGGTGCGGGCGAGCTGGGCCTCCCACGAGCCCGTCGACACCACCCGGATCACCGTGGAGGGCGCCACCGGTTCCGCGACCCTGGAGTGCACCTTCGGCTTCAGCCCGAACCGCCGGGTCCCGCGCCTCACCCGGACCCGCGACGGCGTCACCACCGAGGTCCCGCTGCCCGGGGAGGGCGTCGGCACCGAGTACGTGCGCCAGCTCGACGAGCTGCCCGCCCTGCTCGCCGACCCGGCCACGCGCGGCGCGGCCGTGAACCGCGCCCACCACACCATCTCGGTCATCGAGCGGCTCTACGCGGCGGCCCGCGCCCCGCGGCCGCGGCTCGACGACGAGGCCGCGGCCCTCGCCGTCTGACCGTCGTCGGCCTCCGGCCCCGCCGTCCCCACCGCTCCCCGCCGAGCAACAGCTCCCTCCGAGCAGCCCCGCGCCCCGGCCCCGGAGGCCGTGCCCATCCCGTCGGCCCCGGGGCGTCAGGCCCGGTCACCCGTCCGGGCAGCCCCTCGTCCCATGGAGATCCCATGCCGATCGACCAGCCCGCAGCCACCGCCCCGACCACCAGGCCCGACGGCCACGCGCTCGCCGCCTTCCTCCCGCTGCGCGCCGTGGTCTTCGACCTCGACGGCGTCATCGTCGACAGCTTCGACGTGATGCGCCGGGCGTTCCTCACCGCCTACGAGGAGGTGGTCGGCGACGGCAACCCGCCGTTCGAGGAGTACAGCCGTCACCTGGGCCGCTATTTCCCGGACATCATGCGGATCATGGGGCTGCCGCTCGCCCTGGAGGAGCCCTTCGTCCGGGAGAGCTACCGGCTCGCCCCCCAGGTCACCGTGCACGCCGGGGCGCGGGAACTGCTCATCGACCTCAACCGGCGCGGCGTCCGGTTGGCCGTGGCCACCGGCAAGAGCGGCCCCCGGGCCCGCTCGCTGCTCGATCAGCTCGGTCTGCTGCACCACTTCGACCACGTGCTCGGCTCCGACGAGGTGCCCCGGGCCAAGCCCGCGCCCGACATCGTGCTGCGCGCCCTGGAACTGCTCGACGTGCCGGCCGAACGGACCGTCATGGTCGGCGACGCCGTCACCGACCTGGCGAGCGCCCGGGGCGCCGGGGTCGGCGCGATCGCCGCGCTGTGGGGCGAGACCGACGAGGCGGCGCTGCTCGCCGAACGGCCCGACGCGGTGCTGCGCCGGCCCGGCGACCTGCTCGCCCTGCTGCCCGAACCCGTCCCGGCCCACTGACCGCGGCCCACTGACCGCGGCCCACTGACCGCGG
>NZ_BAAAKJ010000501.1:4879-5827 GCF_039527695.1 Kitasatospora putterlickiae | reverse complement strand
CGGTGACCTTGGCGACCACGGAGGCCGCCCGCGGCCGCTGGTCCGGCCCGACCACGGTCGCCGCCCGGCCGACGAAGCGCAGCGTGCCGTCCGCCGCGAGCCGGCCGAGGTCCCCGGTGAGCAGCACCCGCCCGTCCGGGTCGAAGGCCGCCCGCGCGAACCGTCGCGCCGTCTCCCCGGGCCGGCCGAGGTAGCCGGGGCCGAGGCCCGGACCGGCGAGCGCGATCTCACCGATCGTGCCGCCCGCGGCCGGGGTGCCGTCGGGGCCGAGCACGTACACCCGGGTGCCGGCGAACGGGACGCCCACCACCGACTCCGAGCGGTCGCCCGGCGGTTCGTCGAGGCTGTGGACCTCGAAGTAGGTGCTGTCCACGGCGGCTTCGGCGAGGCCGTAGACGTTCACCACCCGGGTGCCCGGGCCGAGCAGCCGTTGCAGCGCCAGGTGCTCGTCCAGCCACCACTTCTCGGCGCCGACGGTGAGCAGCCGCAGCCCGGGCAGACGGGCCACGTCACCCCCGTCGCCCGGGCCGGCCACGCCACCCCCGTCGCCGCCCGTCGCGGCGAGGTGGGCGGTGAGACGGCGTGCGGTGCGCACGTTCAGTTCCAGCAGGGTGATCCGCTCGGCGGCCACCAGCGCGGGCAGGTCGGCGATGTCCGCGCTGCGGTCCAGCGTCAGGTTGCGCGGGGCGACCACCAGCGTGGCGCCCGAGCACAGGGCGCGCACCCAGTCGGCGGTGAAGACGTCGAACTCCAGGCTCGCGGTGCTCAGGACCCGGTCGGCGGGGGAGAGATGGTAGGCCTCGCGCCACCCGCGGTGCGCGGCCAGCAGGTTGCGGTGCTCGACCACGGCGCAGCGCGGCGCGCCGGTGGTGCCCGAGGTGGTGAACACCACCGCCGCGTCCTCGGGCCCGATCGGCACCGGGGGCGGCCCGGCGGGCAGGGCCGCCA
>NZ_BAAAKJ010000501.1:0-4848 GCF_039527695.1 Kitasatospora putterlickiae | reverse complement strand
GCCCCGCCAGGCCGGCGGCGGCGGAGTCCACGCAGACCAGCGCCGGCGCGCCGGCGTCGGTCAGCCGGATCCGGTGGACCTCCTCGGTGACGACCAGGGCCGGCGAGGCCTCGTCGAGCACGTGCCGCAGCAGCGGGTCCGGTGCGCCCGGCTCCAGCGGCACGTACGCGGCGCCGGTCTTCAGCACGGCGAGCAGGGCGACGTACACCTCGGTGCCCCGGCCGATCGCCACCGCGGCCCGCCCGCCGGGGCCGAGCCCGAGGCCGGCCAGGTGCCGGGCCAGCCGGTCGGCCCGCGCGTCCAGCTCACCGTAGGTCAGCTCCCGCCCGGCCCACCGGACGGCGACCGCCCCGGGGTCGCGCCGTACCCGCTCCTCGAAGCGCCCGGGCAGCGTCCCGGCGCGTCCCGTCCCGGCCTCGACCGGTTCACCCGTCCCTGCCATGCCAGCCCCCTCCGGCCCGTCCCGCACCGCTTCCACGCTCCGGTGCCCGGTTCCGGTTCCCCCTCCCGGCGTTCCGTCCCGGTTCCCCGATCGTGCCGCCAACTCCCCTCCGGGTACAGGGGCGTGCGGGGGCGCGCCGGTGTCGTCAGGCCTTCAGCAGGACGTCGGGCACCGCTCTGGGGCCGGCCAGCGCCACGGGCCTGGCCATCGCCCGCAGGGTCTCGCGCAGGGTGTGGTGGAGGGCGGCCATGGTCCGGTGGGCCTGCGGGGTGTCGACGTAGATCGAGTTGACGTGCAGACCGGCGGAGTCCCGCTGGAACCACGAGGTGCTGCCGTTCACCCGCGACACCCACACGTACGCGGTCGGCCGCCACCGGGGGTGGTGCTCGGCGCCCGGGCACTTCCGCATGTCGATGTAGGAGACGAAGTTGACCGGGAACGGCCAGCAGCGGCCGGTGAAGTGCTCCGGCGCGAGGAGCTCCCAGGCCCGGATGAAGGGCACGTCGATGCTCTCCATCATCGTGGTGAAGCCGTCCCGGACGCCGGTGACCAGCTGGGCGAAGCCGAGGTCGCGGGAGACCGGGAACTCGATGGGCAGGGTGTTCACGAACCATCCGAGGGAGTTCCGCCAGGTGCCCCGGCCGCGTTCGCTGAGCGGCATCAGTGCCCGGTAGAGGTCCGGGCCGCCCTCCTCCCGCAGGGCCACGGCCACCGCCGCGAGCAGTCCCATGAACGGCTTCCCGCCCACGTCCCGGCAGCGGGCCTCCAGCGCCTCGGACTGCCGGTCGTCCAGCAGGGTCGCGGTCTCGTTCACCGCCGGGTACAGCCGGCCGGGCTCGCCCCCGAGGTCCAGCGGGAAGCGCGGGAAGACACCGCCGTTGCGGCCGATGAAGGACCGCCAGTAGGCGAGCCGGTCGTCGTCGACGCCGATGGACGCGTAGCCCCGGCGCTGCTCGCGGGCGAACTCCAGGTAGCTTCCCGGGGGCGGGAGGTCGGGCTCCGCGCCCCGGCGGTACGCGGCGTACGCGACCTGGACGTCGCGGACCACGTTCGGCATCGACATGCCGTCGGACACGATGTGGTCGAAGGCGAGGTAGACCGTGCTGGAGCCGGTCTCCCGGATGACGGCGCCCATGACGTACGGCGGCCAGGCCATCGTGTCGACGCCCTTCTGGAATCCGTCCGACAGGAAAGCCCGGATCTCCTGGGAGGTGTCGAACTCGCCCATGTCGATGGCCTCGATCTCGATGCCGTCCGGTCGGTGCACGGCGTACGACAGGTTCCCGAGCAGCCGCTGGAACTCGCAGCGCAGCACGTCGTGCCGCCGCACCAGGAAGAGCAGCGCCGACTCCAGTGCCGCGCGGTTCAGCGTTCCCTGGATCTCGAACGTGACGGCGAGCCACGAGGCCAGCGGCTCGTCGGTGTTGCGGGATTCGTCGATCAGCGCGTGGTGCTTGTCCTGATTGAACGAGGCGCTTCGCCGGTTCCGCGTCTCGCGGTGGTCCGCGTGGTCCGCGTGGGCCGGGTCCGGCGGGGTGATGCGCCACTCGACAACGTGCCCCGGCGCGATATCGGCCGATTCCAAAGGAACTTGGCGCATGGTGCTTCTCTTCCGGACGAAGGGGCGGTTTTCGCGGATCAGTGGGCTGCGATCAGGGGCAACGGGTTTGTCCGGCCGGTTTTCCCGCGGCCGCCGTGCGCCCCGGACTCGAACGCCTCGCAGGCGCGGCGAAGAAGTCCCGCCCACCGTTCTGCAAACGGGGGGGGGATCGCCATGGGCACCCGATCCGCTTCAGAGCGTAGCGCCGCGTATTCGGCAAATTGTTGATCGGCTCGCCGCGCTCCCCGGCGGCGGTGTCCAGTGCGCGGACGCCCCGCCCGCCGTCCCGGGCGGCGGTTGTACTCTGCACGCGGACGGTCGGCGCCGGCCCGTCCGGTGGCGGCGCCGTGCCCGTGACGACGCCCGGCACCGGACCCCCAGGAGGACCGCCCGCATGAGCACGCCCGATCCGCGCACGCCCTCCGGCCCGCCTACCGGGACCGCCGGGCCCACCACTCCCGCGGGGCCTGCCGGTGAGCCGCTGCTGCGCACCCGCGCCGTCGACGTCGTCCGCGACGGGCGCCACCTGCTGCGCGGGATCGACCTCGCCATCCACCCCGGCGAGCACTGGGCGCTGCTGGGCCCCAACGGCGCCGGCAAGTCCACCCTGCTCGCCCTGCTCGGCGCGGTCTCCCACCCCACCCGCGGCGAGGTGGACGTGCTCGGCCGCCGGCTCGGCCGGGTCGACGTCCGCGGCCTGCGCGCCCACCTCGGCCACGTCAACCCCCGCCACCCGCTGCGCTCGCCGCTGACGGTGCGCGAGGTGGTGCTCACCGGTACGACCGGCACCATCGAGCCGGACCTGCACCGCAAGCCCGCCCCGGAGGAGCTGGACCGGGCCGAGCGGCTGATCGACACCCTCGGCATGACGGCGGCGGCGGAGTCCGCGTGGACCACGCTCTCGCAGGGGGAGCGCGGCCGGGCGCTGATCGCCCGCGCGCTGATGCCCAGCCCACGGCTGCTGCTGCTCGACGAGCCCGCCACCGGGCTCGACCTGACCGCCCGCGAGCTGCTGCTGGACAGCCTGGACCTGCTGCGCCACCAGCACCCCGAGCTGGCCAGCGTGCTGGTCACCCATCACCTGGAGGAGCTGCCGGAGTCCACCACGCACGCGCTGCTGCTGCGCGGAGGGGAGACGGTCGCGGCCGGGCCGGTGGACGAGGTGATGACCACCGGGCTGGTGAGCGCCACCTTCGGGCACCCGATCCGGATCACCCGGCACGAGGGCCGCTGGACCGCCCGCGCCGCCGCGCCCCGGCGCTCCGGGCGCACCCCGGCGGTCTGAGGGCGGCCGGGCCCGGGAAAGGCCGGAAAAGGGGGTGCGCGCCGCCGGTGCGCGCCCCTTTACCACTTCTTTGCCTTTATCGCCACGCCCGTACGCGCCCCCGGTGGCCGGAAATCGTCGGTGGACCGACGGCCGGGGCGCCGTGAGCCCACTCCCACCTGCACCGTTTCGTGACCGACCCCGGTGTAGACGGCAAAATCCGATATCCCTAAGGTATGCCTTAGCTAAGTGGGTGGGGCCGTCTATTCGGCGCCGTCGTTCCCACGTGCTCAGTCCTGCCCTGTCACGCCCTGCCCTGACCGCTGGAGCCCGCATGTCCGCCCGTCGTTCCACCGCAGCCACGCTGCTCACCCTCGCCGTGGCGACCGCCGCACTGGCGGGCTGCTCGCAGAAGAAGGACGACAAGGCCTCCTCGGACGCCGTCAAGGTGAACGCCACCGACACCGCCTGCGAGCTCTCGAAGACCAGCTTCCCGGCCGGTCACGTCGTGTTCGAGGTCGCCAACAAGGGCTCGAAGGTCACCGAGGTCTACGTCTACGCCGAGGGCGACAAGATCGTCACCGAGCGCGAGAACATCGGTCCGGGCACCAAGGCGAGCATCACCGCCGAGATCAAGGCCGGCTCGTACGAGGTCGCCTGCAAGCCGGGCATGGTCGGCGACGGCATCCGCCAGAAGATCACCGTCACCGGTGACGGCGGCTCGGCCGCCCCGGCCGACCCGCGGCTGACCGCGGCCGTCGCCGCCTACCGCACCTACGCCCAGGAGCAGGCCGACCTCACCATCCCGGCCGTCGAGGCGTTCGCCGCCGCGATCAAGTCCGGCGACCTGGAGAAGGCCAAGTCCCTCTACGCGCCCTCGCGCACCGGCTGGGAGCGCACCGAGCCGGTCGCCGAGAGCTTCGGCGACATCGACCCGAAGACCGACGCCCGCGAGGACGGCCTGGAGCCGGGCCAGGAGTGGACCGGCTGGCACAAGCTGGAGAAGTCGCTGTGGGCCGACGCCGCGATCGGTGACGCCGAGAAGAAGCTCGCCGACCAGCTGGTCGCCGACCTGAAGGACTGGCAGAAGAAGGTCCCCGAGGCGGAGATCACCGCGACCAGCATGGCCAACGGCGCCAAGGAGCTGCTGGACGAGGTCGCCACCGGCAAGGTCACCGGCGAGGAGGAGCGCTACAGCCACACCGACCTGGTCGACTTCGCCGCCAACATCGAGGGCGCCAAGAAGGCCTACGAGCTGCTGAAGCCGGTCGCCGCCGAGAAGGACGCCGAGCTGGCCAAGACGCTGGACACCGAGTTCGCCGCCATCGAGACCCTGCTCGCCAAGTACAAGCAGGCCGACGGCACCTACACCTCCTACGACAAGGTCGCCGAGACCGAGCGCAAGGTCCTCTCCGACGCCGTCAACGCGCTGGCGGAGCCGCTGTCGAAGCTGGCCGCCGCGGTGGTCGCGAAGTAACGCCCACCGCCCGGCGCGCGCCGGGCACCGCACCGCGCACCGCACCCGCACTCCGCCGTGGCGGC
>NZ_BAAAKJ010000500.1:0-993 GCF_039527695.1 Kitasatospora putterlickiae | reverse complement strand
CGCGGCGCCGAGCTGTTCGCCGCCGAGCTGGGCGAGGACCCGCGGACCCTGCTGTTCCCCGCCCCCGGCGCGGCCGACACCGCCGAGCGGCGGCTGACCCGCACCGGGTTCGCCCAGCCCGCGCTGTTCCTGGTCGAGTACGCGCTGGCCCGGCTCTGGGAGGCCCGGGGCGTGCGCCCCGGCGCGATGGCCGGCCACAGCGTCGGCGAGTACGTCGCGGCCTGCCTGGCGGGCGTGTTCACGCTGGAGGACGCGGTGCGGCTGGTGGCGGCCCGGGGCCGGCTGGTCCAGGCGATGCCCGCCGGATCGATGCTCACCGTGTTCCTCGCCGAACCCGACCTCGCCCCCTGGCTGGCCGACGACCCCGCCCTCGCCGTGGCGGCGGTCAACTCCACCGGGCTGAGCGCGGTCTCCGGCCCGACCGGCGCGGTGGACGGCCTGGAGCGCCGGCTCAAGGCGGCCGGCGTCCCCTGCCGCCGGCTGCACACCTCGCACGCCTTCCACTCCGCCGCCATGGACGGCGCCGTCGGCCCGCTGGTCGAGGCGGTCCGGGCGGTGCGGCTCAGCCCGCCGCGGATCCCGTTCTGCTCCAACGTCACCGGCACCTGGATCACCGACGAGGAGGCGACCAGCCCGGAGTACTGGGGCCGCCACCTGCGCGAGCCCGTCCGGTTCGCCGACGCGGCCGCGCTGCTGCTGGCCGACCCGTCCTGGGTGCTGCTGGAGGTCGGCCCCGGCCACACCCTCGGCGACTTCGTGCGCCACCACCAGGCCTGGCGGGACGACCGCACGGTGGTCGGCTCGCTGCGCCACCCGCACGAGCGGGAGGACGACCGGGTCCGGCTCGCGCAGGCGCTGGGGGCGCTGTGGAGCGCCGGGGCGCCCGTCGACCCGGCCGCCCTCGGGCCCGCCGCCGGCCGGGTGCTGCGGCTGCCCGGCTACGCCTTCCAGCACGAGCGCTACTGGGTCGACCCGGAGCCGGACGGCGCCGCG
>NZ_BAAAKJ010000499.1:12353-18984 GCF_039527695.1 Kitasatospora putterlickiae | reverse complement strand
GTGGTCGTCGCCGAGGTGCTCCTCGGCGCCGGTGCGGCGGGGGGCGCCGGGCGACCCGGCGACGGGTGGCACGGGCCGGCTGAACTGGGGCGGGAACTCCGTCCCGCCGAGCACCTCGGCGCCGGTGAGCCGGCCCAGGTCGTCGCGCACCAGCCTCACCCGGACACCCAGGTGCTCCACCAGCTCCGCCGTGCGGCCGTGCGGCAGCGTCGGCCGCGGATGGTCGGTCGCGACCGGGACCCCGTGGCGGGCGGCGTCGGCGAGGTAGGAGAGGGCGTCCTGGCGCGACCACACGGCGGGAAGGTTGGCGTCCCGGGGGGTCCAGCCGTCCGGGAGCGCGAAGGAGCGCTCCAGGCGGGGGTACAGCGTCTCGGTCCGGCTGACCGTCGCGGGCCGCTCGTCGGTGCCCGGCGTGCGCGGCTCCCGCAGCGGCGGGGCGTCGGGCCGGCCGGCCGTCCAGCCCTCGGCCGGGGCGGTGCGGCGCGCGTGCTCGACGGCCTGGGCGACGGGGGCGTGATCGCCGATGAAGTGCGGCAGCAGGGTCCGCGGACCGGGCAGGCTGCCGCGGCCCACCAGGGGGGCGCCGGGGTGGTCGGTCTCGACCAGGTCGGCGACCACCCGGACCAGCGCGCCGTCGGCGTCGCGCAGGTTCCCGAGCTCCTGGTCGATCCGGCGCTGGAAGGCGGCCCGGTAGTCGGCCCGGTCCCGGGCGTCCAGGTCCGCCGCGAAGCGCAGCGGCACGGGGGCGATGATCCCCAGGCCGCTCTGGCCGTCGCCGAACCGGACGTGCCGCACGACGGCCCTGAAGCCGCCGCCGAAGTCGACCTGGCGCGGCGCGGACTGCCGGACGATCTCCTCCGGCCGCCACTGGGAGACCGGCTGGTCGGCGGAGGGGCGGTGGACCAGGTGCACGCCGTCGCGGGTGAGGCCCTCGATCACCACGCCCTGGTGCCGGCCGGTCCAGGACTCGGTGCCGTCGGGCAGGATCCGGGTCTCGTGCCGGGACCGGTACGCCTGGTGGACGGCGTTGAGGGTCTCGGAGCGCGACCAGGCGTCCGGGTACATCACGTGGGGGGCGTCGTCGGAGCGGCGCAGCCAGCGGGACTCCAGGTTGGACAGCGGCGCGCCCGGGCTGACCCGCGGGTCGAGGTACCAGACCTGGGCCCGGTAGGTGCCGTTGTCGTGCGGCTGGTGCAGCCGCTCCACGACGAGGCCGTGCTCGCGCGCGGTCTCGGCGGTCGGCCGGGTGTGGACGCCGGTGAGGGTGTGGCGGTCACCGAACCGGGTGTGGTCCTCGCTGCTCGCGGCGAACCGCCGGGGGCCGTGGTTCGGCGGCTCGAAGGCCGGGACGGGAACCCGGTCCTGGTTGTGGGCCGGCCGGAAGCCGGTGAACTCGCCGTTCGCCACCTCGCCCTCGACGCGCACCCCCGCGTACTCGCCGGTCCAGTGGTAGGTGCCGTCCCGCTCGGTGATCCGGCCGGTGCGGCGGGCGCTCTGGTACGCCTGCTCGGCGGCGTAGGCGGCCTCGTCGGAGGTCCAGTGCCGGGGGAACATGGTGCGGGTGGTGGTGCGGGTCTCGTGGGTGGCGCCCGGGAAGAGGCCGCCCGCCGACTCCAGGTGCGGCACCGGCACCCGCTCGGTGCGCGAGATCTGGAAGGTGCCGTTGGGGTGGTCCGGCCCCACCGTTCCCGGCGGCCGGGTGCGGCCCGTGCCCGGGCCGGGGTACAGGTGTCCCCCGGTGCCGTCCGCGCCGTCCAGCGCGGTGCGCAGGGTCTGCTCGCCGAAGGCCGCGCGCCGCGGCGGGCCGCCGGCCGGGCCGTCGGCGGGACCGAAGGCCTCGTCGACGGCGGAGCCGAGCTCGCGCAGGTAGCGGGCCGGCAGGCCCTGGGCGGGGTGCAGAGCGGCCGTGGAGCCGGCGGGGTCGTCGTGGTCGACCAGGAACCGGCCGAAGGTGTCGACGCCCTGGCCGGCCATCAGGCCGCCGTCCTGGTAGACGGGCCGGGGGCCGAACGCCGCCTCGCGGTACTCGTCCGGCAGGCCCAGGAGGTGGCCCAGCTCGTGGGCGAGGGTGGACCGGTCGATCACCAGGTCCCAGTGCAGCGCGCTGGCGCGCGGCTGGGTGGGGTGCACGGCGACGGTGTGGTGCGCCTCCTCGGGGGTGTCCACGAAGAGGACCTCGAACCGCAGCAGGTCGCCGCCGGGCAGCCGCTGGCCGCGGTTGAACTGCTCGTCGAGGCCGTTCGCGACGCGGGTGCGCATCCCGAGCAGCCCCGACTCCCGCTCGGCGGGCGTCAGGCCGGACAGGTCGGCGGTGTCGAGGTGGATCCGCATCCGGAGCACCGTCTCGGTGTCCCCGCCGGGCAGCTCGACCCGGGTGGCCTCGAAGGACCGCAGGTCGCGGGCGGCCAGCGAGCGCCGGAACGCGTCCTCGGCCGGCCGGACCTCCGCGGTGGCGAGCACCCGGTGGGTGCCGGGCGGCGGCGCCGGGACGTCCCCGGGCAGCGGCACGGCGATCCGGAAGCCGGTGATCCGGCCGTTCTCGGTGAACACCACGACGCCCCGGCCGGCGAACTCGCCCTGGATCCGGCCCCGCGGGTCCGGGGTCCCGGCCAGCAGGACCCGGTAGGCCGCGTAGCGGGCGTCCGCCGGCGTCCAGTCCGACGGCACCCCCAGCGCCGGCCGCGCCCAGGCGGCGTCGGTGAAGGCCTCCCGGACGGCCGTCAGCTGACCGCGCATCAGGTCGGTGGAGCGCGGCGGCGCCGACGGGTCGTCGGTGCCGGGGGCCCGCAGCGTGCCAGCGACGGGCTCCGGCAGCGGCAGGGCGCGCCGGGCGGCGCCCGGCGGCGGGGCGAGGATCGCCGCCGCGGTGTCCAGGCCGTGCTCGTCCACGGTGCGCAGCAGCGGCCCCAGGTGGTCCTCCAGGGCGGTCGGGCGGTCCGCCCGCAGCCGGACGCTGGAGAACGCCCCGGCCGGGTCGTCGGTGAAGTCGAGCCGCAGGGAGACCGGGGTGAACGGGTCCAGGTCGGCGGTCAGCCGGTCGGCCTCCTCCTGGAGCCGCCGGCCGCGGGCGGCGACGTCCGGCCCGGTCATGCCGTCGCCGGGTGCCAGGTGCAGCCGGACGGTGAGCTCGACGCCCTCCTGCCCGGTGGCGAACACCACCCGGCGGGCGGTCAGCTCGGGGCCGTCCTCGGCCACCGGCCGGGTGACCGGCTCGGAGCGGGCCAGCACGGGGGCGTCGTCCCAGCGGCGCACGAAGCCGCCGGTGAAGTCGGGCTGCTGCTCGGTCGGCCGGTGGACCAGCACCCGGCCGTCGCGGACCAGGCCCTCGACCCGGACCCCGTCCACCTCGGTGACCACGTGGCGGGTGCGGCGGTCCTCCAGCAGCACCTCGCGGCGGGGCCGGCCGTCCAGCAGCGCGGGCTCCACCCGCTCCGCCGTTCCCTGCCGGGTCCAGTGCTCGGGGTAGAGCCGCGTCTGCGGGCCGTCCGCGGAGCGGTGCCAGCGGCCGGGGAAGTCGGCGAGCGGGGAGTCCGGCGCCACCGACGGGTCCAGGTACCAGGTGTGGGCGCGGCGGGTGCCGTTGGGGTGCGGCGCCCCGACCGTCTCGGTCCGCACGCCGTGCACGTCGCCCGCGCCCGGGTCGACCCGGTGGTGCAGGGGCGTCAGCGCGCGCCGGTCGCCGAACCCGGGCGGTGCGGTGAGCTCGGCCGGGTGCGGCGGCAGGGGCCGGCGCGGGGCGTACGGCGGCGGCGGCTCGTCGCCCTGGCCGTGGTGCGGGCGGAAGCCGGTGACCTCGCCGTTCCGCTGGGTGCCGGTGATGAACACGCCCGCGTACTCGCCCATCCAGAGCGGCGAGGAGGCGTCGGTGCCGTAGCGCCGGGAGTCCAGGTGCGCCTGCTCGACGGCGTAGAGGATCTCCTCGGTGCTCCAGTGCCGGGGGAAGAAGGTCCGGTCCGCCCCGCCGGGGCCGGCCGGGGCGGGGAGGGTCACGGTGTCGTTCGGGTTGGTGCGCAGCTGCCCGGCGTACGCCAGGTCGACGGAGGGGCGCAGCATCGAGCCGCCGGTGCCGTCCTCGCCGTCCGGACCGTACAGCGCGGTGTCCCGGACCGCGTCCGCGATCCGCGGCGGGGCCGCGGCGGGGGCCGGGCCGGCGACGGGGGGCGTCTGTCCGGGGGCCTGGTCCGGGGTGCGGTCGGGGGCGAAGACCTCGTCGACGGCCGCGCCCACCGTGCGCAGGCGGCGCGGCCAGTCGGCGGTGCGCTCCGCGCCGGTGGCGCGGTGCAGTTCGAGCGGCCCGTCGTGCAGGCCGAGCACCCGCCCGATCTCGTGGCCGATTGTCTCCCGGCCGGCCCGCAGCCCCCAGTTCGCCTCGTCCTGGCGGACGGTGCCCCGGTGCACCCGCACCGTGTGGTCCGCGTCGCCGGGCGACTCCACGAACTCCACCCGCACCTGGAGGCGGTTGCCGTCGGGCAGCCGGTGCCCGCCGTTGTAGCCGGCCCGGGCCACGGACTCGTGGACGCGCTCGCGCAGCGCGGTGACCCGCGCGGCGTCGGCCGCCGGCACGTCCGAGGCGTCCAGGCGCACCCGCAGCACGAGTTCGGTGACCGGGTCGCCGTTGAGCAGGAGGCCGCGGCGCACCTCGTACGGCCGCAGCGGCGAGGGCGCCTCGCCCTCCGCCCGGGGTCCGACCGGCGGGCGGACCCGCCGGGTGTCGGGGTCCGGCCGCAGCCCGGTGCGGGAGTTGGGGTCCGCCGGGGCCGGGCCGGGCTCCGGGCGGGGCCGCTCCGGGGCCGGCTGTTCCGGCCCCTCCTCCCCCGGCTGGAGCGGGGCGTGCCGCTCCTCGGGGACGACGTGCTCGGGGCTGCGGCGCTGGGGCGGGTAGGGCGGGTCCCCGATCACGGCGACGCCGATGACGCGGTACTCGCCGTCGCGCACGATCCGCAGGGTGAGGCCGCGGTGCTCCAGCACGTCCACCGTGATGTCCTCCGGCCCCCGGGGCACCTGCCGGTCGCGGCTGGTGTGGTTCCCGGCGCCGACGGCCTGGCCGATGAACTCGAAGGCGTCCGCGCGGGACCAGGCGGCGGGCAGGCCGGAGTGCTCGGGCAGCCAACTGTCGGCGAGGGCGAAGTTGCGCACCGAGGAGGGGTGGTCCTGCGTCCACCGGCTGACCGTCTCCGGGCGCTCCGCCGTGCCGGGGCCGTCCGGGGCGCGCAGTGGCGCGGCGGCGGGGCGGGGGCCGCCGTGCGGCGCCCAGCCCTCGGCCGGGGACTGCTCGCCGGCATAGTCGGCGACATCCCGGAGGGTGGTGAAGGAGTTGTCGAGGTCGGGCATCAGGGTCCGCAGCGGGATGCCGGCGGCCGGGACGTCGGCGGTGACGTCCACGGTGCGGTGGCCGGGCCCGTCGTGGTCGACGAAGTCCGCGACCACCCGGACCAGGCGGTCCTGCGAGTCGCGCGCGCCGCGCGAGAAGCGGTCGGCGGCGGACTGCACGGCGGCCCGGTAGGCCTCCGTCTGCTGGGGCGTGGCGTCCGCCGGGAAGCGCAGCCGCACCGGCACGTGCAGTTCGAGGCCCTGCTGCCCGGCCGCGAACCGGACGTGACGGACCGTCAGTTCGCTGTCCTGGACGCCGTACACCACCGGGTTGCCGGCGGCCGAGCGCTCGACCACCTCGGTGTCCCGCCAGTGGCTGATCGGCTGGTCGACGGTGGGGCGGTGGACCAGGTGCACCCCGTTGCGGGTGATGCCCTCGATCCGCACGCCGTCGTGCTCGCCCACCCAGTGCTCGGCGCCGCCGGGCTCGGGCCGCGGGTGGGGTCGGCCCTGGTAGGCGGCGTCGACGGCCCGGCGGACGGCGGCCGGGGTCCAGCCGTCCGGGTACATCGTGTGCGGGGCGTCGTCCGCGCGGCGGAACCAGCGGGCCGTGAACTCCGAGAGCGGCGCCTCCGGGCCGACGGTCGGGTCCAGGTACCAGACCCGGGCCCGGTAGGTGCCGTTGTCGTTGGGCCGCACCGTGGCGGTGTCCACCCAGACGCCGTGGACGGAGGCGACCGCGAGGTCGGGCCGGCTGTGGACGCCGGTGAGGGCCTGGCGGTCGCCGAACCGGACGTGGTCCTCGCCGAGCAGGTCGAAGCGCCGGTCGGCGAGACGGGGCGGCCCGAAGGCGGGGACGGGGATCCGGTCCTGGTCGGCGGCGGGCCGGAAGCTGGTGAACTCCCCCTTCACCACCGTGCCCTCGATCCGGATCCCGCCGTACTCGCCGGTCCAGTGGTGGGTGCCGTACCGCTCGGTGACCCGGCCGCCGCGCACGGCGCTCTGGTAGGCCTGCTCGGCCGCGTAGGCGGCGTCGTCGGACGACCAGTGCCGGGGGAACATGGTGCGGGTGACGGTCCACTCCGAGCGGGCCGGGCCGGCGAACAGGGTGCCGGCGGACTCCACGTGCTGCACCGGGACCGGCGCGGTCTCGGTCACCCGGAACGTGCCGTTGCGGTGCTGCGACCCCTCGACCACCACCGGGCGCGGCCGGTCGGAGCCGGCCCGCGGGTACAGGTGTCCCCCGGAGCCGTCGGAGCGGCCCTCCAGCATCCGGCGCAGGACGTCCTCGCCCAGGCGCGGGCGGCGCGGCGGGCCGCCC
>NZ_BAAAKJ010000499.1:10457-12328 GCF_039527695.1 Kitasatospora putterlickiae | reverse complement strand
GGCCCGTCGGGCGTGCCGAGCGCGGCGTCGACCACGGAACCGAACTCGCGCAGGTAGCGCGGCGGCAGGCCCTGCAGCGGGTTGCGGGCCGAGCGGACGTCGTTGCGGTCCATGTCCAGCAGGAAGTGGTCGAACCCGTCGCTGCTCTGCGCGGCCATCAGCGCGCCGTCCTGGTACACCGGCCGCGCCTTCCACGCCGCCTCGCGGTACTCGTCCGGCAGGCCGAGCGTGTGGCCCAGCTCGTGGGCGAGAGTGAACTCGTCGGTGCGGAGGTTCCAGTTGTGCGAGCTCTCCCGGGGCCAGTTCTCGTGCACCTTGACGACGTGGTGGGCGCCCGCCGGGTCGTCGGTGAAGACCACCTCGACCCGCAGCAGGTCGCCGCCCGGCAGCCGCTGGCCGCGGTTGAAGTGCACGCCGACGCCGCGTTCGGCCCGCTCGTGCAGCGCCTTCAGCGCGGCGTCCAGCTCCGTCCTCGCCAGGGTCACGGTGCTGGTGTCGAGGTGGACCCGCAGGCGCAGGACGGTCTCGGTGTCGCCGTCCGGCAGCAGCACCCGGCTAGCCTCGAAGGCCATGCCGTCCCGGGCGCCGATGGAGCCGCGGAGGGCGTCCGCCGGGGGCGTGACCTCCGCGGTGGCGAGGACCCGGCGCGGGCCGGCCGGTGCCGGGGCCGCCCCGGCCTCCGCGTCGCCGGGGCGGACCACGTAGCCGGTGATCCGGTTCCCGGACACGGTGGCCCGTACCAGGGAGCCGGCGACCGTGCCCTCGAACACCGTGCCCGGCCCGTCCTCGTGCAGCCGGGGCACCATCTGGACGCCCTCCGCGCGGCCGGTGGCGACCAGGTACGCCGCGAACCGGCCGTCGTCGGCGGTCCAGTGCGGGGGGACGCCCTGGCCGGTCCGCTCCCAGGCGCCGTCGGCGAAGGCGGCGCGGACGGGCGCCAGGTACTGCGCCATCGCGTCGGTGGTGCGCGGCGGCCCGGCCGGGTCCGGCACCCCGGGCTCGCGCAGGCTGCCCGGCACGGGGTCCGGCAGCGGCACGTCCAGCGGGGTGCGGGGCAGGCCGCGCGAGTACAGCTGGGCCACCAGCTCCAGGTCGTGGCCCGCGCCCGCGTCCAGCAGGTCCCGGACGTGGTCGGCCAGGCGGGGCTGCGCGCCGGACTCGACCCGGACGCTGGAGAACGCCCCCTCCGGGTTGTCGGTGAACTCCAGCCGCAGGCGCACCGGCGACATCGGGGACTGCCCGCGCACCAGCTGGTCGGCGGCCTCCTGGAGGCCCCGCCGGTAGCCGGCGAGGTCGGTGGCGGCCGTGCCGTCGCCCGGCGCCAGGTGCAGGCGGACGCTCACCTCCAGGCCGGTCTCCCGGGTGTTGAACAGCGCCCGGCGGACCGTCACCGGCCGGCCGGCCCCCACGGTGTGGGTGAGCGAGTCGGTGGCGCGGGCGACCACCGTGGTGGGCAGCCCGTCGTCGTGGGTGCCCTGGCGCCAGGGCACCTGCTGGTCGAGGGGCCGGTGGACGAGGATCCGCCCGTCCCGGACGAGCCCCTCGACCCGGACGTTGTACGCCTCGCCGACGACGTGGAAGGTCCGGCCGTCGGCGAGCGGCACCCGCCGACCGGGGTCGCCGAGCAGGGCCGTGTCGGCCACGACCTGGATCTCGCCGGCGGACCAGGCGTCGGGGTAGTGCACCGGGTCCGGCGCGTCCGCCCGCCGGTGCCAGCGGCTCGGGAAGACGGCGAGCGGGGAGTCCGGCGGCAGGGAGGGGTCCAGGAACCAGACCCGGCGCCGGGTGGTCCCGTTCGGCTGGAAGGTCCCCGGCGGATCCGTCCGGAAGCCGTGGCCGGCCGCGGTGCCGGGGTCGGCGACCTGGTGGGC
>NZ_BAAAKJ010000499.1:8951-10408 GCF_039527695.1 Kitasatospora putterlickiae | reverse complement strand
ACGCCGTCCAGCGAGCGCCGGTCGCCGAACTCCCGCGGCCGGCCGAGGTCGTCCGGGCCGGGCGGCGCGGGCCGCCTGGGCGCGTACGGGGGCGGGGTGAGCGACCCCTGGTCGTCGACGGGCCGGAAGCCGGTGATCACGCCGTCCCGCTGCTCGCCCGCGATCCGCACGCCCGCGTACTCGCCCTCCCAGTGCGGGGCGTCCGGGCCGCGGCCGCGGGAGTCGCGGAAGGCCTGCTCGGCCGCGTAGACGGCCTCGTCGGCGGTCCAGTGCGAGGGGAAGAAGGTGCGGCCCCGCTCCCCGCTGCCGGCCGCCGGGTCCAGGTGCACGGTGCGGTTGGGGTTCTCCCGGAACAGCCCGTCGGCGTGGGCCTGCCGGACGGCGGTCCGCAGCAGGTGCCCGCCCGCGCCGTCCGGGCCGTCGGACCCGTACAGCGAGGTGGTGCGGACCGTCTGCGGGACGAGCGGCCGCTCCGGGGCGCCGGGCCCGGGGCCGACGCCGAAGGCCTCGGCGAGCACCGCGCCCACGGTGCGCAGCCGCTGCGGCGCCGGGCCGCCGGCGGAGCGGTCGGTGCCGCCCTCCCGGTACACCTCGCGGGAGTCCTCGCGCAGCCCGAGGATCCGGCCGATCTGGTGGCCGAGCGCGTCCCGGTCGGCCGTCAGGCCCCAGTTCGCCTCGTCCTGGCGGACGGTGGTGCCGTGCAGCCGTACCGTCTGGTCGGCGGTGTCGGGCGCGTCGGTGAACTCGACCCGCACCCGCAGCACGCTGCCGTCGGGCAGCCGGTGGCCGCTGTTGTAGGCCTCGGCGGCGCCCTCCAGGACGCGGCGTCGCAGGGCGGCGACCCGGTCCGGGAACTCCTGGACGCGCGCCGTGTCCAGGTGCAGCTTCACGACGAGTTCGGTGGCCCGCCCGCCCGTGGGCAGCGTGCCGTACCGGGCCTCGTAGGAGCGCAGCGGGGAGGGCGTCTCGTCGGCCCGGTGGGGGCCGGCCGGCGGGGTGACCGTGGTGCTGGCGTAGCCGGGCCGCAGGTCGGAGCCACCGGCCGGGGCCGTGTGGTGCACCGGCGAGGGGACCGGGACGGGGACCGGGACCGGCACGGGCCCCGGCACCGGGACGGGGGCGGGCTCGTCGGCGTCCACGGGCCGGGGCCGGGACTGCTGCTGGGGCGGCCCGGCCTGGTCCTGCCGGAGCAGGGGGCTCGGCGTCGACCACGGGGTGCCCGCGCCGTCCTCGCCGTCCGCCCGGCGCGCCGCCGGCGTCAGGAGGTCGTCCACCGGGCGGGTGCGGGGATTCCCCTGGTCGGCGAGGAGCGAGGCGAGGCTCTCGGTCGGCCGCGGGCCGCGGGAGAGCGGCTCCTGGACGTCGTGGCGGCCGGACTCGTCGGTGCCGGCCGGCGGGCGCGGCGCGGTGGGCGGGGTCGGGGCCTGGGTGAGGTCCGGGGTCCGGGTGAGGTCCGG
>NZ_BAAAKJ010000499.1:5724-8930 GCF_039527695.1 Kitasatospora putterlickiae | reverse complement strand
GGGGGCCGGGCGGCCGCCGTCGGAGGCGGTGAGCACGGTCGGGCGGGGGCGTTCGCCCGCGGCCTGGGCCGAGGCGGTGGCGGCGGCCGGTTGCTGGCCCGTGGTGGGGTCCTCGGCCCCCTGGGCGCGCCGGCGGGGGGCGGTCAGCGCGTCGCCCGAGGACTCGGTCGACACCGGCGGCACCGCGCCCCTGCGCGGCTGGGCGCTCTTCTTCGGCGCCTCCTGGCCGGGCGTCTCGGCCGGGTTGCGCTCGGAGGGCTTCCGCTCCGGGGCCCGCTGCTCCTGCGGCTTGGACTCCGGCGCCCGCTGCTCGGACTCCTGCGGCCGCGGCTGCGGGGCGAGGACCGCGGCGTCGTCGTCCGACTGGACCTTGACCGGCGCGCCGGAGGCCTCGTCGCCGCCCTTCGCCCCCTTCCTCCCCGGCGTCCCCGCGGACTCCTCGTGGAGCGTCGCGTCGTCGCCGACGGTCCGGGCGCGCTCGGCCTCCTTGGCGGCCAGGTCCTGGGCGTGCTCGTCGGCCACCAGGTCGACGTAGGGCAGCAGTTGCTGCATCCACTCGGCCACCTCGGAGTCGGCCGGCGGGGACTTGATGTCGACGCCCGAGGCGTGCGACAGGCCCTTCGCGACGTCCTCCAGCGAGTTGACGCGGAAGCTCCTGGCGAACTCGAAGGCCTCGGGGTGGCCCATCCGGGGCACCGGGAACGGCACGACCTTGCCGGAGGCCAGACTGGCCAGCGCGGCGAAGGTGATCGGGTGGTGGAGCGGGAAGTACTTGGACGCCCCGTCCGCGACCTCCGCGAACTGGGTCCGCTGCACCCAGTCGGCGTAACGGTGCATCAGCGGCGCCGAGCCGAGGTGCATGACGTGACCCATCATCGCGGTCATCATGCCGCCGACGAAGCTGCCCGCGGTGACGGTGAACTCGTGGTTCTCACCGAAGATGAGGTTGTAGAAGCCCTCGCTGAGCACGTTCTGGGTGCCGGACTGGATGTAGTTGCCGAGCCCCAGGCCGAGCTGGAACATCTTGTTGCCCTGCGTCAGGCCGTCGGCGAGGTCGGGCAGGTGCTTGCCCAGGGCGCTGACCTGGTGGGCGGTCAGGCCCTTTCCGGCATCCTGTTTGAGAACCGTGTCGAGCGCGTCCTTGAGGCCCTCGCTGGCCGCTCCTCTGAGCTCGACGGTCTGCCGGGCCTTGCCCACCCACTTCTCGGCGAACTTCTCGCCCAGCTCCCGGCCGAGCGCCCCGGCCTCCTTCTTCCCGAGCTGCTCGCCGAGGTGCTTGACGAAGGTCTTCTCCATCTCCTTGACGAAGGTGTCGCCCAGGCTGCCCTTGGTGGTCTTGCCGAAGCCCGCCTGGAGCTGCTCGGTGGAGGCCTCCATCAGGTTGCCGAGGTCCCGGGCGAAGGCGCGGGCCTGCGACTTCTTCAGCGCCTCGTCGGCGAGGCCCTTGGAGGTCTCCTTGCCGACCGTGCCGAGCGTGCCCTTCTCGCCGGACTTGGCGGCCGCCTCGGCGGCGGTCTTCAGCGTGC
The DNA here is from genome assembly GCF_039527695.1 of Kitasatospora putterlickiae. NCBI lineage: Bacteria > Bacillati > Actinomycetota > Actinomycetes > Kitasatosporales > Streptomycetaceae > Kitasatospora > Kitasatospora putterlickiae. The sequence continues at coordinate 7,404 of NZ_BAAAKJ010000499.1, read as the reverse complement.
CCTTGAGGCTCTTCAGCTCGCCGTTGACCAGGTAGTCGCTGAGCTTGTCGGCGAGCAGCCGGCCGCCGCTCCTGCCGAGCAGACGGCCCAGCAGCTTGCCCAGGCCGAGGCCGAGCAGTTCGAGCGGGCCGCCCAGGACGCCGCCGATGACACCGAAGAGCACCGCCTGCTTGGTGTACTCCTTGTCGATCTCCTTGCGGTTGCCCTGGCCGATCTGGAGGTTCTGGATGATGCCGTCCATCAGCAGACCGCCGACGATGCCCGAGAAGGTGTGCATCGCGATGGTCTTGAGCAGGTACTTCATCAGGGCCATCAGCGCGGCCTTGGTGAGCAGCTTCTTGAGCACCAGCCCGGAGAGGCTGGCACCGAAGCTGAACGGCGCCCAGAAGATCGCCAGCGCGATCTCGACCAGCAGCTGCACCAGCTGGGCGATGGCCATCCACTTGGTGTACTCGACGACGTTGGCCACCTCGCCGGCGCAGTTCGCCAGCGCCTTGGCGGTGTTGCCCGCCGCCGACACGTAGTCGTCCCCGCCGGTCCGGCCGATGAACGAGTTCATCTGGTAGGCGAACGAGGTGGCGGCCTGGCCCTTGAACTGCCGGGCGCAGGAGATCGCGACCTTCTCGATCAGCGCCCGCAGCTCGGGCATCTCCTTGGCCAGCTGCTCGTAGGCGTCCCGGACCTCCCGCAGGTCCCCCTCACGGATCTCCGGCCAGGGCATGCCGGTGATGATCGTGAAGAACCGTGCGGTCGATTCGTTGACCTCGATCGAGGAGTGGGCCACGGGAACTGCCTGCCGTTTCCGGTCGTTGCGCGGGGTCGGGCCGTCGGGCTCCGCTGGGGTCAGAAGCCGTTGGCGAGGTCGCGGGCGTGGTCGCCCGCCTTGTCGAGGGTGTCGGCGAGGAGCTCTCCGTTCTCGCCGACCGAGGAGAGGGTGGAGCCGATCCTGACGATCAGCTCGTAGAGGTTCTTGGTGCCGTCGTCGACCTGGGCGTGGTACTGCTTGCCGATCTCGTCGTTGCCGCCCACCCGCAGGTTGATCTCGTTGATGTGGGTGGCCTCGGTGTTGAGCTGGGTGACGAAGTCCTTCAGCTCGAAGAACTCGGCGAAGCTCTTCTTGAGCATCGCCGTCTTGGCGGTGGTCCCCGACTCAGCCACGGAACTCCTCCTGCCGGTTCGCCTTCGCCTTCCTCGTCGCCTCGTCCTCGTAGCCCGGGGCCATCGCCCAGAGCGGTTCGAGGATCTCGTCCAGCTCGCTGCCGCCGGTCATCGAGAGCCGCAGCGTCTCGCCGATCCCGTCGAACCGGGAGATCCGCTCGGAGACCTGCTTGCCGACGTCCGCCCGGGCTTCGTTGAGGACGTCGGTGAGGACCTTGGCGAGCTCGGCGGGCGCCATCTCGCGGTAGGCGTTGGTGTGGAAGGTCATCGAGACGACCTGGCCCTGCGAGCCGACCTTGACGGTGACCATGCGGTCCTTGGAGGTGACCGAGCCGGTGAGCTCGTTCATCTCCTTCTGCATGGCCTCGGCCCGGGCCAGCTCGGTCTGCATGTCCGCCATCGCCTGGGCGATCTGGTCCGCGAACGGGTTGCTCATGTGCTGCTCTCGTTTCTGTTCGTGGGTACCGGCTGCTCCTGGCCCGGTGCCGCCCCGCCGCCGGATCGGGCGGGCGGGGCGGCACC
>NZ_BAAAKJ010000499.1:2118-5631 GCF_039527695.1 Kitasatospora putterlickiae | reverse complement strand
CGGCGGCGCGCTCGGCGTTGGCCTGGTCGACCGCGGCCTTGGTGATGGACGGGTCGCCGCCGGCGGCCAGGGCGCGGTTGCTGAGGCCGCCGCCCATGCCGGTGATCATCGGGCTGCCGCCGAGGCCGAGCGGGCCCCCGCCGCCGGAGCTGCCGGAGCCCAGGCCCATCGTGTTGTAGGAGAAGCCGCCGGCGCCGAAGCTGTTGGGCGTCAGCAGGTCGTCACCGCTGCCGCCGCCGCTGTCGCCGATGCCTCCGCTGCCGATGCCGGCGGCGGAGTAGCGGTCGGCGAGCAGCTGCCGGTACTGCGTGACGGTGTTGCCCTGGCCGTCGCGCAGGATGCCGTCCGGGCCGATGGTGTAGCCCGGGCCGGCCACCATCGGGTTGCCGGCGGAGTCCAGGACGGGGTTCCCGCTCTCGTCGACGATCCGGCCGTCCTTGGTGATCACCGAGCTGGGGGGCACCACCACCGGCCGGTTGGAACCGGGGCTGCCGGGGAGGAGGTTGTCGGGCAGGGGGCCGGTGTTGAGGCCGGGGAAGGGGTTGCCGATCAGGTCCGGGCCGCTGCCGCTGCCGCCGGAGCCGCTCCCGCCGCCGGGGTTGAGGTTCGGCGTGTTGCCGCTGCCGCCGCTGCCGAGGTTCAGGTTCGGCGTGTTCCCGCCGCCGAGGTTGAGGTTCGGGGTGCTCCCGCCGCCGCCCCCGGTGCCGCCGCTGCCGAGGTTGAGGTTCGGCGTGTTGCCGCCGGGGCCTCCGCTACTGCCACTGCCGCCGCCGGCACCGGTGATGTCCTTGATGTTCGGGCCGCCGGGGAGGTCCTTGGTGCCGGGACCGCCGTCCTTGTCGCCCCCGCCGCCGGTGCCGAGCTCGTTGATCTTCTGGTTGAACTCGTCGATCTTCTTGTTGGGGTCGTCCGTGCCCCCGTCCTTGGTGGGGTCCTTGGTCGGGTCCTTGGTCGGGTCCTCGGGGGCCTTCGGGTCGGGCATCATCAGCGGGAACGGCTTCAGCGGCCGGGCGGCGTTGCCGATGGACGTGTAGGCCTGGGTGAGCCCGGTCAGCACCCGGTCGGCTTCGAGGTCCAGCCAGTTCACCACGTTGCCGAGCCAGATCTGCCGGGCCCGCTTGTCGACCTGCTTCCAGAAGTCGACCGTCTTGGGATCGCCGAACGGCGCCCCGGTGACGGTGATCTGCAGGGAGCCGAGCACCCCGTTCTGCTGGATCTTGCCGTAGGCGTCGAAGGCGCCCTTGGCCGGGTCCTCCCTGCTGTGCCAGGTCGGCGTCCGGTCGTTGGAGTTCACGATCTTCAGCGTCGCGCCCTTGAGCCCCTCCATCAGCGCCGCGGTGACCGCGTTCGTCGGCCAGGCCAGGGGCGATCCCCACCAGCCCTTGAAGCCCTCCCACAGCTGTCCGATCTGGACCTTGACACCCCCGTCCATCGGACGCAGGAGGGTGTCGACACCGGCCAGGCGGATCATCCGGTTGTCGGCGTCCATCTCGTTGCGGAACGCCAGCAGCAGGGTCCGCATCGCGTTCGCCGCGCTGCCCTGCCAGTCGCCGTCCTCGTCCCCGATGCCCTTGACCCACTCGGTCCCGATCGCGGCGATCCAGCCGTCGAGGAAGGAGCTGAAGTTCTTGAGGGTGTCGGCCGCCCTGGTGAAGACGGCCGGGTCGAGCCGGTCGTTGGCCTTGACCGAGCCGTCGACGAACTGCTCCAGCGGCTTGCGGCTGGCCGTCCACCCCGCGAACTTGGCGCCCGGGCCGTCGATGTTCGGGTACTGCACGTTGGTGCCGACGACGTAGCTGCCGTGCTTCACCGTCGTGCTGGAACCCTCGGTGTAGGTGAAGTACCAGGCCACCCAGCTGTCGAGCTTCACGTCGGTGCCGTCGCCCTCGACGCCCTGCCAGCCCGCGTGGACCACCTGCCTGCGGACATCGGTGTTGAGCCACGGCTTCTCGTCGTCGACCACGTCCCCGCGCTTGGTCGGAGCCTTGTCCGCCGACGAGCCCAGGAAGGTGAGCGCGTCCTCCCAGATGTACACCATGGCATCCCCTCTCACGGCCGTGCCCGACCTGGCGTGGCGCGGGGCCGGCCCGATGCCCGGACCGGCTCCGCGGTGGTGGCGGGGGTTCCCGCCGGATTACTTGGTGCCGGTGCCGGAACCCGAGGTCAGGGTCCGGTTCGCCACCTTCATGAACTGCGCGTAGTCCAGGGACTCGTCCAGCGCGTTGTTCAGGTAGCGGTCGGCGAGCGAGAGGTCGACGATCAGGGTGTCGAACTGCTCGATGATCGTCGCCAGCATCTTCGCGATCGAGTCGTCGTACGCCTTGAGCGAGGTGGCCAGCGTGCCCGGGGCGGTGAAGTTCCCGGAGTTGTTGCCGACCAGGAACGGCGCGCTGCCGTCGGCGAAGGCCCGCAGTTCCCGCACCGGCACCGCCGTCAGGACGTCCTTGAGGAAGACCTTGATGGTCTTGTCCGGGAACGTCGCCAGGAAGCTGTCGGTGATCTTGACGGTGCCGCTGCCGCCGTCGTCCTTGTCGTTCTCGTCGTCCGCCACTCGGGTCAGCCCTTGACGTGGTCGAAGTGGGTGCTGGCACGCATGTCCGCGTCGTGGATCGCGTCGCGGATCTCGGTGAGCGCGACCTTGGCGTTCTCGATCTTGCCGGTCATCGCCTTGTCGGAGTTCTCCAACTGGGTCGCGAGAGCGTCGGCCGCGGTCGAGAAGGCACCGATGAGCTCGACGCCGATCTTGCTCCGGAGGTACTCCTTGAGGTCCTCCATCTGGGCGTGCATGGTCTTGGAGTGGGCGTCGAGGTCGTTGATCGCGGTGTCGACGCCGGCGTAGTGCAGTGACATGTGCCCGGTCATGGCGGGGTTCCCTTCGGTTCAGGCGGTCGGTTCGGCGGACGGCGGGCTACTTCGACTTCGGGTTCAGGACGCCCTCGACGTAGTCCGCGGGGCCGGTGCCGCCGCCGAGGCTGTTCTTCGCGACGGTCTCGGTGTGGTCGCCGGTCGCGGTGAAGATCTGGCTGGTGTCGCCGAACTTGGCGTGGAAGGCGTCGTAGTCGCGGCTGACCGCCGCGTACTGCTCCAGCCAGGAGTTGATGTTGTTCTGGAAGGTGGTGCTGGCCGCGCCCTCGAAGCTGTCGCGGATCGCCGTGTTGATGTCCTCGATGTACATGGCGGTGGCCTTCATCGCCTCGTACTTCGCCTCGATCTGCGTCCTGACGTCCTGAAGGGCCTGCTGGCTGACCGTCGTCTGCTGGACCACGTGAGTACCTCCTCGGTGCCGCCGGCCGTTCCCGGCCGACGCGATTCGCCGCGGGCCGGTCGGACCGGCCCGCCAGGGTGAACGGGACGACTCCGGCGGGTGGTTCACCCGCCGCGCGGCCGCCGCGACTCAACGCGTGCAGCGGCCCTCGCCGGTGACCGCGGGCTGCACGACGCCGCCCGCCAGCGGCGCCGGGTCGAGGCTCGGCCCGGTGGGCAGCAGCGACAGCACCCGCCCGGGCACCGCCG
>NZ_BAAAKJ010000499.1:1721-2083 GCF_039527695.1 Kitasatospora putterlickiae | reverse complement strand
CGAGCCGCTCGGCGACCGCCGGCGAGGCGAGCGGGTACTTCACGCCGTTGTCGGTGACCAGGTACAGCGTGCTGCCGAAGCCCGCCCCGGACACCGCCCGGACCAGCGCCCCGCCGCCCGGGCGCACCGCGATCCGGTCCGCCGGGGTGCAGCTGGGCAGCACGCCGGGCTGGAGCACCGGCGGCAGGCCGAGCACGGGGGCGGCGTCCAGCACGGACACGTCCAGGTCCCCGCCGTCGGAGGCCGGCCGCAGCGCCGCGCACAGGGCCTGCTCGGAGCGGGCCTGCAGCAGCGCCGGGGGCCGGCCGGGCAGGCCCTCGGGGGCGAAGGCCGCGGCGGCGGAGGCCGGCGCGGAGTGCGCG
>NZ_BAAAKJ010000499.1:0-1677 GCF_039527695.1 Kitasatospora putterlickiae | reverse complement strand
GACGTGCGCGGCGAGCACGGCCGCGCCGGCCGGGGCGGGCGCCACCTGGCCGTTGGCGTAGGCCTCCTGCTGGGTCCGCGGATCGCCCTGCAGCAGCGCGAACTGGGTGGCGGTGACGCCCACCAGGCCCTGCTCGGCCAGCACGTACCGCTCGTCGTTGGTGCCGGTGAACAGCTGGCCGACCCGGGTCGGGCGACCGGAGAGCGCCGGGCCGTCCTTGCCCCGGCCGGGCACGTCCGGGGCGCGCAGGTCCGGCCCGGCCGGGAAGGCGGCCAGGAAGGAGGCGGTGACCGGGACGGGCGCGGCGGCGGCCCAGCCGAGGGCCCGCACGGCGCCGGACGCCGCGTCCGCCGTGAACCGGCGGCCGTGCCAGAGCAGGTGGACGGCGCCGTCCGGGCCGCTGACCAGGACGCCCTGGTCGCCGGCCGGGCGGCCGGTCTGCCGGGTGCCGACGGCGACCGAGAGCTGCGGGGCGGGCTTGGCCGCCGCGGAGCCGGCGCTCGCGGTGCGCACGGTGCAGAGCAGCCAGTCCGCGCCGGCCGTGGCGGCGGCCGGGGGCAGGCCGTCGGGGGCGCCGACGATGCCGACCGGGGTACCGCGCGGGGTGCCCTCCAGTGAGCGGGCCGACACCTGGTCGACCTTCAGCTGGCCGCCGGCGAGCAGCCGGGCGCTGGCCTCGTTGAGCACCGGGTGCAGCAGGCCCTGGGCGTAGACGTAGCGGGCGCCGCTCTCCTTGACCACCACCAGGGTGCCGGACTGCTTCCAGCCGCGCGCGCCACCGGGCTTGATCAGGCCGTAGACGCCGGCCCCGGCGCCGATCAGCAGGGCGATGGCCAGTCCGATCGCGGCGCCGCGGTTGGTCCGGCCCACGGGGGTGTCGGGGGCGTCCGGTTCGGCGCGCAGGACGCCGGCGGCGACACGGCTCATCACGAACAGGTGGGCCTGCACCTGGTCGCGTCGGGACTGCATGGCGGTGGTCCTCCTCGGTACGGGGAGCGCGGGGGTGCGGGTGCGCGGGGGCGGGAGCGGCGGGGCGGGGGCCGGGCGGCCTCAGCCCGCCAGGCCGCGCATCGCCCCGTAGAAGCCGAACACCTGGAGCGCGAGCGGCAGCAGGGCGAGCGCGGCGAGCGAGTGCAGCAGGTCGCCGGCCCGGCCCCAGTAGGGCAGCAGCCGGCGGCCTGGCACCGTCCACGCCGCCGCGCAGAGCCCGGTGGCGGCGGCCAGCATCACCGTGAACACCACCAGCCGGGTGCCCGGAGCGGCGTCCCAGCCGGTGCGCGCGACCAGCAGGACGAGGCCCACCGCCCCCGGCAGCAGCAGGGCCAGCCGCTGGCGCAGCCCGCCGATGTCGCGGGCGTGCAGCAGGAGCAGCACCGACAGGTCGGCGGCCATCGTCGTCGGCCCCCAGCCGCCGTCGCGCGCCAGCGCCAGCAGGGCGACGGTGACCGCGCAGGCGCTGCCGACCGCGATGAAGAACCCGGCCAGGAAGCTGTCCGCGACCAGGCTGCGGGCGAGCACGTCCTCCGCCGGGAACGGGTCGATCTCCTCCTGGAGCTCGTCGGCGTTGCGGGGCAGCGCGGGCAGCCGCAGCCCGCCCAGCTTGAACGCCAGCGCGGGCACGAACGCGCCGAACAGCACGGCGACGGCGCCCAGCGCGACCAGCAGCCACAGCTGGTA
>NZ_BAAAKJ010000498.1:0-550 GCF_039527695.1 Kitasatospora putterlickiae | reverse complement strand
GTGGCCCCCGGGGGGGCCGTGGCGGCACCGCCGCCACGGCGGGAGGTCCGCGGGTTCACCCGCGTCCCGAAGAGGTCGCTGCGGATCACCTGGACCGCGACGATCACGAACAGCCACAGCACGGCCAGGAAACCCAGCCGCATGACCGTGAGGGTCAGTTCTGACATAACCGCGCCCGCTCTACCCTTCGACCTGTCGGTAGACGATGGTGGTGGAGCCCACGACGATTCGAGAGCCGTCGCGGAGCGTAGCGCGCTGGGTGTGCTGCCCGTCCACCACGATGCCGTTGGTGGACCCCAGGTCCAGCACCATCGCGGGGGTGCCGGGGCGGATCTCGGCGTGTTTGCGGGAGACCCCGGGGTCGTCGATGCGGACGTCCGCCTCGGTGGAGCGGCCGAGCACGCAGGCGTTGCCGGTGATCTGGTGGCGGGCGCCGTTGACCTCGATCCAGCGGCGGACCGCGGTGCCGTGGCCGGCGCCCGGGAACGGGCGGACGTTGCCGCCGGCCGGCGCGGGAGGGCCGGGGGGCATGGCCGGGGGCGCGGCGGGC
>NZ_BAAAKJ010000497.1:1918-2207 GCF_039527695.1 Kitasatospora putterlickiae | reverse complement strand
GGAAGTCCTCGACGCGCTGCGGCAGTTCCTGGAGGAGGCCGCCGCCGACCGCCCGCTGGTGGTCGTCCTGGACGACCTCCACCGCGCCGCCGACTTCGTCCGCTCCTTCGTCGAGGACCTCACCGTCCGGCTCGGCCCGGTCGCCCTGCTGCTGATCGCCGGCGCCCGCTCCGAACTGCTGCACACCAGGCCCTCCTGGGGGTGCGCCAAGCGCCGCTCGGTCCTGCTGCACGTGGCGCCGCTGTCCACCGCGGCCACCGCCACCGTGATCGGCGCCGCCTCCGGCCGC
>NZ_BAAAKJ010000497.1:0-1908 GCF_039527695.1 Kitasatospora putterlickiae | reverse complement strand
CACCCGACGGCCGCCGACGACCGCCGCACGGCCCTCGCCGACGGAAACCCGCTGTTCGCCCAGGCCTACGCGCGAGCGGCGGACACCGGCGCCGATCCGGCCGCCGTCCACCCGCCGGCCGTCCTCGCCGTGGCCGCCGCCCAGCTCGACGGCCTCGACCGCACCGCCCGCTCGGTGCTGCGCGACGCCGCCGTCGTCGGCGGCACGCTGTGGCGCGGCGCGGTGGCCGCCGTCAGCCGGCGCGACCCCGAGGAGGTCGGCCGCGGCCTGGAACTCCTGGAGTCGCGCGAACTGCTGCGCCGGGTGCGCCGCAGCGGCGTCCCCGGAGACGTCGAGTACGTCTTCCGGTACGCCGTCAGCCGCGATGTCGCGCTCGCCCAGCTGCCCGGCCGGGTCCTGGTCGAACGCCATCTGCGGGCGGCCGACTGGGCCGCCCTGCTGGACGTGCCCCGCCCCGGGCTGCTGGCCTTCCACTACGACCGCGCCATCGCGCTCGCCGAGGCGGACGGCACCCCGGTGGAGGCGATGGAGCGCCGCGCCTGGGAGGCCCTGGTCGGGGCGTCCGCCCGGGCCGCCGCCGCGGGCGACGACGCGCTCGCGGTCAGCTGTCTCGACCACGCCCTGGACCGCTGCCCGCCCGGGGAGCCCGAGCGGGTCTGGCTGGTCACCCACCACGGCCGCATCCGCGACAGCCTCGGCACCCGCGCCCATCGCCGCCGCCCGGCCGTTACCGGCTGACCCCGGCGGGGACGGGCAGCGCCGGGGCGAGTTCCCGCACGCGTTCCAGTGAGCGGATCTTCTCCTCGACGTCGGTGACGTTGTTGGTCACCATCAGCTCGTCCGCGCCGGTGCGCTCCAGCAGGTCCGCCAGCGCCCGGCGGACGTCCTCGGCGTCACCGACCGCCTGGGTGCTGAGCAGCGCGGCGGCGGCGGCCCGTTCGGCCTCCGTCCACGGGTACGCCGCCGCCTCCTCGACGGTGGGAAGCGGCGCGATCGGCGAGGCGCCGTTCAGCCGCAGCACCGGGAACAGCGCCGGCGCCGCCAGCCGGTGCGCCTGCTCCGAGGTCTCCCCGCACACCGTGTAGGCCGTGACGATCGCGTGCGGCCGCTCGGCCCGGGCCGAGGGCCGGAAGCTCTCCCGGTACGCCCGCAGCGCCTCCTCGGTGCCGCGGGAGTTGAAGAAGTGGTGGGCGAACGCGTACGGCAGCCCGCGCCGGCCCGCGTCCACGGCGCTGCGCACACTGGCGCCCAGCAGCCACGGGCGGGGCGGCCGCGGCGGCTCCGGCAGGGCCTCCAGCCGCTGGTAGACGTGCCCGTCCGGGAAGCCGCCGTCGACGAAGGCGAGCAGTTCCTCCAGCGCCGCCGCGAAGTCCTCGTCGGGCGCCCGGCGTAGCGCGTGGGAGAGCACCGGGTCCGCGCCCGAGCGGCCGATGCCCAGGTCCACCCGGCCGGGGAACAGCGCGGCCAGCGTCCGGAAGGACTCCGCGACGGCGTACGGCGGGTGGTTGGGCAGGATCACCCCGCCCGCGCCGATCCGGATCCGGCTGGTCCGCTCGCCGAGCGCGGCCAGCAGGACGGCCGGGACGGAGCCGGCGATCCCGCGCGAGTTGTGGTGCTCGGCCACCCAGAACCGGGTGTAGCCCAGCTCGTCGGCGGCCGCCACCAGCCGGCGGGTGCCGGCCAGGGTGTCGGCGGGGCGGCCGGCGGAGTCGATGGACGATATGTCGAGGACGGACAGCGGGACGGTCGGGGAACTGCTGGTCATGCGGGGGTGCTCCTTACTCGGGGTGTCACGCGTACCAGGTGGGGCGGGGGAGTTCGCCGTGCAGGAGGTGGCGCCCCACCACCCGGGCGCGCCCGGGGTCGTCTTCGTGCATCCGCCGCGCCTTGATGTCCCGCCAGTAGCGG
>NZ_BAAAKJ010000496.1:0-5022 GCF_039527695.1 Kitasatospora putterlickiae | reverse complement strand
CACGGCCCCCTCGCCGACCCGGCGGTCCGGCGGGGGGTCACCTCCTCCTCAGGTATGACACCCGTCCCTGAGGCCCGCGCCGCCGCTACTCGACCGCGACGCCCCAGCGCACCGCCAGCCCGGCCAGACCGTCCTGCACCGGCGTCCCGCTCGCCGTGAACCGCCAGGCCCCGCCGCGCCGTTGGAAGGATCCGAGGACCATCGCGCTCTGCGACACCCCGCCGGTCTGCGCGGCCCACTCGGCGGGCCCGTCCGCGTCCGGGCCGAACGTGCCGGTCAGCGCCAGCCCGTGCACGTAGCCGAGCGGCAGCACCGGCTGCTCCTCCTCCTCGGTGGACACCGCCACCACCACCTCGTCCACGCCCGGCGCCAACCGCCCCGGCTCCAGGGTGATTTCGGCGCGGCGGACCGGCTCGCCCGGCACCGAGCGGGTGGGGTGCAGCCGCACCGCGCCCCGCGGGTCCTGCGGGTTGTTGAAGAACACGAAGTGCTCGTCGTCCAGCACCCGGCCGCCGGCGCACAGGAACGCCGAGACGTCCAGCTCGACCGGGTCCCCGCCGGCCGTGCGGCTGCGCCAGGACAGCGCCAGCGTGGTGGTCGCGGCTTCCGGGGCGGCCGCCGCCGGTCGCCGGTCGCCGCCGTTCGTCCGCTCGCCCAGGCGGCCGCGCAGGCCCTGCTCGGCGAGCAGCTCCACCAGTTCGGGACCGCTCACCAGGGTCAGCGGCTTGTTGCGGATGTACTCGTACGAGCCCGGCCCGAAGCCCGCCGTGGTCACCAGGATGCCCTTGATCGCGCCGTGGTGGCGCACCGTCGAGTCCAGGTCGCGCACCGCGGTGGGGGAGACCGTCGAGCGGTAGCGCTTGGCCTGGATGACGATCCGTCCGCCGGTCACCGGATCGAGGTCCTCGGCGACCACGTCCACCCCGGCGTCGCCGCTGCGCGCCGTGGTCATCACCCGGAAGCCGCGCAGCCGGAACAGCTCGGCGATCAGCTCCTCGAACTCGATCGGGTCCATCGCGAAGAGGTCCGGGTCGTCCTCGCCGCCCTGCCCGGCCACACTGCCGCCGACCGTCTCCGGCAGCCGGTCCGGGCGCACCTCGTCCAGCCGCTCGGGACGCGCCGACAGCACCCCGCCCAGGCCCTGGAAGCACTCCACGGCCGCCACCCGGTCCAGCGCCAGCCCGGCGAACTCGCCCCGGTCGACCGTCACCGTGGTCAGGAACCGCTCCGCCTCCCGGCCGGTCGCCGGGTCGATGCCGCGCACGAAGCCGTTCAGCACCACCGAGGCCAGCATCCCGTCCCCGTCGGCGCGGTACAGCTCGGCCACCACCCGCAGCGCGGTCTGCGCCAGCACCTCCCGGTACAGCGCCTTGCGCTCGGTCGCCGGGCGGGCCACCTCGGCCTCCCGGTCGTCCGACTTCACGTACCGCACCCGGGCGGTCGCCGGGACGACGTCGGGGCCCGGCAGCTCCCAGTTCACCACCAGCTGGCGGCTGGACGCCTCCCAGGCCGCCACCAGCCGGTGCGGGAAGCCCTCCGGCCAGCCCGCCGAGGCGTACAGCACGGCGGTGAAGTACTCCTGCACCGCCTCCGCCTCGCCGGACCGCAGCCGGCGCAGCAACTCCTCGGTGCGGGCGGCCCGCTGCTCGTCCTCCCGGCGGAACCGGGCCACCCACTCCAGGTACTGCCCGTGGTACTCGGCCAGCCGGCGCTGCCGGTCCGCCTCCGCCGCCTGCGCCGCGTACCAGTCCTGCTCGAACCGGGCCCGGGCCTGCGCCACGTACTGCTCGTACTGCCGCCACACCCCGGGGTTGCGGGCCTGCACCGGGTCCGGCGGCGGCACCTGGTAGCGGGACTGGTCCGGCATCGGCACCGGCTCGCCGAGGCGCCCCGGCTCGAACGGCGGCACCGGTCGCGGGGCCAGCAGGCTCTGCGCCCGGAACGCGGGACCGCCCAGCCCGGCGGCCAGCAGGCCGCGCAACTCCTCCACCCGGCCGTCCAGTTCGGCCGTCCGCCGGGCCGCCTCGGCCTCCCGGGCCTGCTGGTAGGCCTTCTGCGCCTCGCGCTCGGTGCGGGCCGCCGCCTTCTGCGCCTCGCGCTGCTCCCGCTCCCGCCGGCGCTGCTCGGCGGCCTGGGCGCGCCACCGGGCCTCCTCCCGGCGCTGCTCCTGCCGCTGCGTCTCCGCCCAGACCGCCAGCACCCCGTCGTTCCGCCGCCCCGCCACGTCCACCCCTTCGTTCCACGCCGGTCCGCCGCCGCGCCCGCCTCCCGGCCGCGCCGCCGCCGCGCCCGCCACAATAGAACGTGCACCGGGGGAGTGCGCAAAGGGTCCGCGACCTGCGGCGTCGGCCGGTGCTGAGGCGGCGTCAGGCGGCGTTTCCGGGTGACGGCCTCCGGCGGTGGTGTTCAGGCCTGGGCGGCGTCCGCGTACCAGCGCCAGTCGGTACGGCGCGGGCGGCCGGGCGGCGCGGTGCGGCCGGTGGCCCAGAGCAGGGTCGGCCAGGGGCCGGCGGCGGGGTCGAGGGGGACGTCGGGGAACAGCCGGGCGAGGGTGCGGTGGCAGACGTCGGCCGGCGGGTCCCAGGGCAGTCCGAGCCCCTCGGCGACGTCGTGCACGTGCACCAGCGTCTCCACCAGGCTCATCGCGACGAACCCCGCCGGGTCGGCGAGCCCCCAGGGGTGGAAGGCGCGGACCTCGGGCGTCCTGGTCCGGGCGATCGCGACCATCAGGCCGCCGCTCGCCTCCAGGACCTCCAGCAGGCCCCGCGGGCCGTCCTCGGGCCGGGCGAAGACGAAGCTGTTCGGCCCGCCGGGGAAGGGGCGGCGTGAGACGAAGGGCACGTAGCGGTCGCGGGGCGGCTCGTCCGGGCCGAGCTGGGCGGCGTAGGCGAGCAGGTCGTCCGCGAGGTGTTCGACGGTGTTCCAGCAGTCCCAGTCGACGGCGCCGGCGGGGCGGGACCAGTCGGCGTCGGCGGGGGCGGCGCGAAGGGTGCCCACGGCGAGCCGGAGCACGGCGGCCAGGTCGTCGGGGGTCACGGGGCCGGGCGCGGGCACGAGGTCGGTGGTGATCATGCGGGGGACGCTACCCGGTCGCCGCGCCGGCTCCCTTCGATGCCCCGGGGGGTATCTCTGCTACAGTCGATGACAGATACCCCCTGGGGTAAAAGGCTTTCGCGAGATGTGAGAAGGAGAGGCACGTGTTCTTCGTCGACACCCTGGAGATCGAGGGCCTCGGCAACCGCGGCTACCTGGCCGGAGGCCCGGGCGGAGCGGTCGCCGTCGACCCGCCGCGCGACATCGACCAGGTCATCGCCGCGGCCGCCCGCCGGGGCGTGCGGATCGCCTACGTCGCCGAGACCCACGTCCACAACGACTACGTCACCGGCGGCCTCGAACTCGCCCGGGTCACCGGCGCGCACTACCTCGTCCCGGCCGACGCCGCCGTCTCCTACCGGCGGGTGCTCGTCCACGACGGCGACGACTTCGACGTCGACCCCGCCGCCGGCCTCACCCTGCGGGCCGTCGCCACCCCCGGCCACACCCCGCACCACACCTCCTACGTGCTCGCCGAGGCCGGCCGCCCGGTCGCCGCGTTCACCGGCGGCTCGCTGCTCATCGGCACCGTCGGCCGCCCCGACCTCGTCGAGCCCAGGCTCACCGAGGACCTCGCCCGCGCCCAGCACGCCTCCGCCCACCGGCTCGCCGACGGCCTCGCCGACGACGTGGCCGTGCTGCCCACCCACGGCTTCGGCAGCTTCTGTTCGGCGGGGCCCGCCGCCGGCACCGCCGCCACCACCACCATCGGCGCCGAGCGGCACCGCAACGAGGCCCTGGTCAAGGACGTCGACACCTTCGTCGCCGACCTGCTCGCCGGGCTCGACGACATCCCCGCCTACTACGCCCACATGGGCCCGCTCAACGCCGCCGGCCCCGCCCCCGTCGACCTCACCCCGCCGGCCCCCGCCGACGCGGCCGAACTCGCCCTCCGCCTCGCCGCCGGCGAGTGGGTCGTCGACCTGCGCGCCCGCACCGCCTTCGCGGCCGGGCACCTCGCGGGATCGTTCAACATCGAGGCCGAGGGCCAGCTGGCCACCTACCTCGCGTGGCTGATCCCGTGGGGCAAGCCGGTCACCCTGCTCGCCGGGAGTCCCGAACAGCTCGCCGCCGCGCAGCGCGAACTCGCCCGGGTCGGCATCGACCACCCCGGCGCGGCCACCACCGGCGGCCCCGAGAACTGGCTGCTGCCCGGCGAGCGCCCGCGCTCCTTCCGCCGCGCGACCTTCGCCGACCTCGCCCTCGCCCTCGCCGCCACGGTCGAGGGCCTGGCCCCGGTGGTCGTCGACGTCCGCCGCGCCGCCGAGCGCGCCGCCGCCCACCTCGACGGCACCCACCACATCCCGCTGCACCAGCTCCACCGCCGCGGCGCCGAACTGCCGGACGGCCCCGTCTGGGTCCACTGCGCCGGCGGCATCCGGGCCGCCGTCGCCGCCTCCCTGCTGGACGCGGCTGGACGCGAGGTGGTCGCCGTCGACGACGCCTTCACCTCCGCCGCCGAGGCCGGCCTCACCGTCGTGACCGCCTGACCCCCCGCCCGGCCCCCGGCCCCTGGCGTCACCCCCCAGCTGGAGCACCACCATGCACCACCGCCCTCCGTCCGCCCTGACCCTCTGTATACGCACCGGCTCGACGGCGTTCGACACGTCCGGCGGCCGTGGGCGCGCCGGCGGCTTCGCCGTCCGGTCCGGGCGCGCGGGCGCCCGTCCGTCGGCCACGGCGGTCCTCCCCGGGGCGGTCCGATGACCACGCTGCTGTTGGCACTCGCCGCCGGGGCGGTGGTCGGGCTGGTGCTCGGCGGGCTCGGCGGCGGTGGCGGCATCCTCGCCGTGCCCGCGCTGATCTACCTGCTCGGGCTCTCCCCGGCCGCCGCCAGCACCGCCGCCCTGCTGATCGTCCTCGCCACGTCGATCTCCGCGATCGTCGCCCACACCAAGGCCGGCACCATCCGCTGGCGCACCGCCCTCG
>NZ_BAAAKJ010000495.1:0-6737 GCF_039527695.1 Kitasatospora putterlickiae | reverse complement strand
CCGCGTCGGCCGCGCTGCCCGCCGTGCCGACGGCGAGGTCGGGCTCGGCGGCGAGCGCCGCGGCCAGTGCCTCGGCGAAGATCCGGTGGTCGTCGACCACCAGGACGCGGATCCGCCCCATCGTGACTTCCCCCCTGCTCAGCTCCGGCCCGCGTCCGGGACGGCGCCCACGTCCCGCCGCCGTTGTCCGGGCGCTCCTGCGCCGACAGCCTCCCGGATGACCGGAAGCGCCGAGGTGCCGGCCCCCACCGGTACCGGAATCAGCGTACGGGGTGGGCGCCGACCCGGTGGGGGTTTGGTGAAGTTTCGTCAGGAGGTGCGAAATTGGCGTGACTTGGTGCCTCGATCAGCCATCCCCGCCGGTCGCGGAAACGCCGGAGCGCCGTCCCCCCTGGTCCGAACGGGGGGGCGGCGCCCGGTGGACCGGCGGAGCCGAGGGGCCTACAGGCCGTTCTTCTCCAGGGTGAACTTCCAGGCGTCGGCGACGATGTCGTCCAGGTTCGGGCGGCGCGGGGTCCAGCCCAGCCGCTGGTGGGCGCGCTCGGCGGAGGCCACCAGCACGGCCGGGTCGCCGGCGCGGCGGCCGGAGACCACCACCGGGATCTCCCGGCCGGTCACGCGCTTGACCGACTCGATCACCTCGTGGACCGAGAAGCCGCTGCCGTTGCCCAGGTTGCAGATCAGGTGCTCGCCCGGCTTGGCGGCGTCCAGCGCCAGCAGGTGTGCGTCGGCCAGGTCCGCGACGTGGATGTAGTCGCGGACGCAGGTGCCGTCCGGGGTCGGGTAGTCGTCGCCGTACACCGCGATGTGCTCCCGCTGGCCCAGCGCCGCCTGGAACACCAGCGGGATCAGGTGCGACTCGGGGTCGTGCCGCTCGCCGTACACGCCGTACGCGCCCGCCACGTTGAAGTAGCGCAGCGAGACGGCGGCCAGGCCGTGGGCGACCGCCTCGCTGGTGATCAGGTGGTCCACGGCCAGCTTGGTGGCGCCGTAGGTGTTGGTCGGCGCGGTGCGGGCCGTCTCGGCGATCGGCACCGACTCCGGCTCGCCGTAGGTGGCGGCGGTCGACGAGAACACCAGCTTGCGCACGCCCGCCGCGCGCATCGCGCTGATCAGCTCCAGCGAGCCGGCCACGTTGTTGCGCCAGTACTTCTCCGGGTCCGCGACGGACTCGCCGACCTGCGAGGAGGCGGCGAAGTGCAGCACGCCGTCGAAGGAGCCGTCCAGGACCTCGCCGGCCTCCTGGATCCGGCCCTCGACGAACTCGGCACCGGCCGGCACGCCCTCGCGGAAGCCGGTCGAGAGGTCGTCCAGGACGGTCACCTGGTGCCCCGCCTCCAGCAGGTGGGCGGCGACCACACCGCCGACGTAGCCGGCGCCACCCGTGACCAGGTACTTACTCATGATGCGACCTCCAGCGGGCGATGGACCGCCGTCGGCGGACCATCGGAGACGTACGTACGACTGCGGCCTATTCTCCCTGGCCTCCGGGGGTGCTCCGACCATCAGGAGGGCCTCCCCGGCCCGGCCGCCCGGCCGTCGCGCGTCCGCCGCCCGCACGCCGCGCGTCCGTCAGCCGCGCGCCATCCGCTCCAGCAGTCCGGTGCGCGCCGCGACCGCCGCCGCCTCCAGCCTGGTCCGCGCGCCGAGCTTCATCAGCACCCGCTGGACGTGCGTCCGCGCCGTGCTCGCCGCGATCCGCATCCCCGCCGCGATCGCCGCGGTGTCCTCGCCGTCCGCGATCCGGGCCAGCACCTGGACCTCCCGCCGGGTCAGCAGGCGCAGCAGCCGCACCGCCTCGTCGTCCGGCTCCGCCGCCGGTCTCAGCAACTGGTCGAACGCGCCGCGCAGCACCTCCACCGTGACCGCCGCCTCCCCCGCCCGGGCCCGCGCGATCGCCCGCTCGACCACCTCGATGCGCTCGTCGCTCGGCACGTACCCGGCCGCCCCGGACGCGAACGCCCCCGCCACACCCCGCAGTTCACCGACCGGCCCGAGCACGATCACGGCCACCTCGGGCCGCTCCCGGCGGATCCGCCGCAAGCCGTCGAACGCCCCCGCCTCACCCGGCGCGGCCACCCCCAGCAGGCACACCTCCGGCCGCCGGCCCGCCACCAGATCGGCCGCCGACGACGCCGGCGACCCCACCGCGAGCACCCGGTGACCGCGCAGCTGGAGCGCGGTGGCCAGCGCCTCCGCCAACAGCCGGTGGTCGTCCACCACGACGAGGCGAACACCCATGAGACCCCTCCAGGTCGGCGTCCGCCCACAGCCCCGCCCGGCTGGGGAACGCGGCCGATGACGCACCATCAGAGCGCATTCCGTACCCGACTTGCCAGACCGTCTCACCGGACCGTCTCACCACCCGACCGGGCGGGTACGACCGGCAGGCGCGACGAACGGGCACAACGAAAAGGACCCCCGCCCTGAGGCGAGGGTCCCGACCGAGCCCCCATGCGGAATCGAACCGCAGACCTTCTCCTTACCATGGAGACGCTCTACCGACTGAGCTATAGGGGCTTGTTCCCTGTTCGCGCTCCCCGGCTTCGCTTTCCGCTCCACCCGACCGCTCGAACAAGGAAGACATTACACGGCCGGCGGGCCGATTGGGAAATCGGTTCCGGCCGCCCGGCCGCGCATCACACCCGCCGCCGCGAGGTCCGTTCCGCTGGTCTCCGGCAGCGCCCGCAGGCAGAACAGCGCCACCACCCCCCACACCGCCAGGTACCAGCCGACCGGCTCCGCCGTCCCGTACGCCTCGGTCAGCCTGGTCGCGATCAGCGGCGTCGTCGCGCCGCCCACCACCCCGCCCAGGTTGTACGTCAGCGCCGCCCCCGTGTACCGCACCCGGGTCGGGAACAGCTCCGGCAGGAACGCCGCCAGCGGCCCCAGCAGGCACCCCAGCACCACCATCGCCCCCGCCAGCGCCACGAACATCAGCCCCCGCCGCTCCGTCTCCAGCAGCGGGAACAGCACCAGCCCCCACGCCACCGCCAGCCCCGTCGCCCCCTGCAAGGTCCGCCGCCGCCCCCACCCGTCACTGCGCCGCGCGCTCAGCCACACCGTCACCGCCTTCCCGGCCGCACCGGCCAGCAGCATCGACAGCACCACCGTGCTCGGCACCCCGAGCCCCGTCGTCGCGTACGCCAGCGCGTACGTGGTGGTCAGGTAGAACAGCGCGTACCCCACCGTGATCGCCCCGCACCCCACCAGCACCGTCCGCCAGTGCCCGCGCAGCACCTCCACCACCGGCGCCCGCTCGGCCCCGCTCCGCGCCTCGCCCCGGAACAGCGGCGTCTCCTCCAACCGCAGCCGCACGAACAGCCCCACCGCCACCAGCGCCAGCGACGCCAGGAACGGCACCCGCCAGCCCCAGGACCGGAACGCCGCCTCGTCCAGCCCGAGTTGCAACGCCAGGAACACCCCGTTGGCCAGCACGAACCCGGTCGTCGGCCCCAACTGCAGATACGCCCCGTACCGCCCCCGCCGCCCCGCCGGCGCGTTCTCCGCCACCAGCAGCGCCGCCCCGCCCCACTCCCCGCCCAGCCCCACCCCCTGGCACACCCGCAGCACCACCAGCGCCACCGGCGCCCACCACCCCCACGCCGCGAACCCCGGCAGCACCCCCACCGCCGCCGTCGACAGCCCCATCAGCAGCAGCGACACCACCAGCGTCGTCTTCCGCCCCAACCGGTCCCCGAAGTGCCCGAACACCACCGCCCCCAACGGCCGCGCCAGGAACGCCACCGCGTACACCGAGAACGCCGCCAACAGCGCCCCCACCGTGCCCAGTTCGGGAAAGAACACCTCACCGAAGACCAGCGCCGCCGCCGTCCCGTAGATGAAGAAGTCGTAGAACTCGATCGCCGTACCGATCAACGCCGCCGCAGCGGCCCGCCGCATCTGCCCCGTCGCGCCCATGCCCCCACCCTGGCGCCCCCGCCCCACCCCCAACAGCGCCCACCCGAGTGACACCCGCGCCCCCACCCACCCCCCACGCCCCCCGGCGCCGCCCTACCCGCCGTACGGGTTCCCGCCCGGCGGAGGCGGCACAGCCCGCCGCCGCGCGACCACCACGATCACCGCGACCACCAGAACCACCACCCCGGCCGCCACCCCCACCACAACCGGCACGACACTCCCCGCCCCGGAATCCTCCTCCCCCACCGACTCCCGCCCCGGCACCGACGCCCCCGCCTCCCCCGGCACCGGAGCAGCGGAGGCGGACGGCGGAGCGGACGCGGACGCGGACGCGGTTGATGTCGGCACAGCAGCCGGAACGGGAGACACATCCGCAGGACCAGGATCACCGGGATCCGTCAGAGCCACCCGCGGCCGCACCGCGCCATACCCGGCATCATCCGTCCGGACCGACCCGTCCGTCGGCTTCCCCGCCGTATTGATGAGCACCCTGAGAACCTGATTCGCCGTCCAGTCCGGATGCGCCGCCCACACCAGAGCCGCCGAGGCGGAAACCAGCGCCGCCGAATCCGAGGTGCCGTGGCTCTTGCAGTAGCCGGTCGAACCGGTGCACGACTCGATCATGTCCACACCGGGCGCAACGAGCGTGACCTGCGGCCCGCGCTGCGACTCCGCTGCCACCACACCGTTCCGGTCAGCCGCCCCCACACCGACAACATTGGGCAGCGCCCCCGGATACTCCACCTGATTGCCGGACTGTGCCGAGTTTCCCACGCTGGAAACGACAAGAGAGCCCTTGGCCCTGGCCCGGGTCAGAGACGCATTCAGCTTCGCCACGTCAGAGTCGGACGCCCTGAACGCGGCAATGCCCTGGGAAACGTTGATCACCCGGGCTCCCTGCTCCACCGCGTAGTCGACGGCCTGCCCGATCTGGCCGAGGAACTCCGTGGCGACCATCGGCTTCTCCGAGCCATTGGCGATCTTCAGCGGGAGGATCTTCACCCCCGGAGCAAGCCCGTACGCCCCGTTACCTCCATCCCCTTTGCCAGTCCCTGCGATGAGGCTGGCCATCTGGGTGCCGTGCCCCTCCGCATAGCTCCCCACGCCGCCTGGGCTGTCACTGAAGTCCCTACCCGGAAGAAATTGTCCCGCCAGATCCGGATGGTCCAGCTTGAAGCCACTGTCGATGACCGCAACCGTGACGCCCTGCCCCTTGGTGATCTTCCACATCTCCGACGCCCTCATGGCATCCAGATGCCATTGGTCCTCGCGGATCGTGTCAGCGGCCATGACCGGTGAGCTGGCGAAGACTCCGGCGACCACGAATCCCACGACGGACGCACGCCAACGCACACACACGCCCGCCCGCCGCGTCACCGGGCGTACGGATTGTCGCTCGGCGGGGCCGGCGGCCCGTACGCCGGAGGCGGCGGCACAGCGCCCGGCGCCGCTTGCTGCGGCCTGGCGGCCCGCCGCCGCGTGACCACCACGATCACTGCGACCACCAGGACCACCACCCCGGCCGCCACCCCCACCACAACCGGCACGACACTCCCCGCCCCGGAACCCTCCTCCCCCACCGGCTCCCGCCCCAGCGCCGACGTCCCCGCCTCCCCCGGCACCGGAGCAGCGGAGGCGGAAGCGGTCACCAACGGCGTCGCCGACGGAACGGCGGGGGCGGTAGGCGCGGGCTGCCCGACCGGCTGCTCCTGGATCGGATACGCATCCGCCGGTCCCGGGTCCCCCGGCTCCGTCAGAGCCACCCTCGGCCGAACGATGCCGTATCCGATCGCGTCATTGCGCTGGGCGCCGTCGTCAGCCTTGCCTGCGGTATTGAGCAGAACCCGAGCAACCTGGTTGCCGGTCCAATCGGGGTGCACCGCCCAAACCAATGCCGCCGAGGCTGAGACAAGCGCTGTCGCATCCGATGTGCCGTGACCCTTGCAGTAGCCGGAGGAGGCCGAGCAAGAGCTGTAGATCTCAACCCCCGGGGCCGCCAGGTCTACCTGCGGGCCTCGCTCCGACTCCGCCGTGACCGTTCCGTTCTGGTCGACAGCGCCAACCCCGAGCACCGTCGGAATCGCCCCGGGATACTCCACCGGGTTCCCCTTCTGTGCCGAGTTTCCGACACTGGCGACAACTAGCGAACCCTTGCTCCTCGCATGCGTCACCGCGTCAGTGAGGGCTGTGACAGCCATTGGGGTGGCGTTGCTCGCGGCACTGCCCTGCGAGATGCTGATGACCTTGGCACCTTGGTCGGCCGCATAGGTAATGGCCTGGCTGACTTGCGTGAAGAACTCGGAAGCGTTCACGACGCCACCCACGTTCTCATCATTCTTGATCTTCAGCGGCAACAGCTTGACACCGGGAGCGAGACCGTAGGCTCCTTGTCCGCCAATTCCTTTGCCGGTTCCGGCGACAAGCCCGGACATCTTCGTACCGTGGCCACTCTTGTCATCCCCGAGACCGCCAGGGAGGCCGCTGAAGTCCTTGCCCGGCAGGAACTGCCCGGCAAGATCTGGATGGTCCAGGCGGAATCCGCCGTCGATCACGGCAACAGTGACTCCCTGCCCCCTGCTGACCTTCCAGATCTCGGCCGCCTTCATCGCGTCCAAGTGCCACTGCTGGTCGCGGATCGAGTCCACTGCGGCCGCCGGCCCCACGGCCGGGCCGACCACGATGCCGGCCGCCAACAGTGTCGCGGCGAACCCCCGCCCGCGCACACGTCCGATCGTCCGCCGCATTACTGCTCCCTCGTCACTTTCCCCGTCGGGCCAGGCCAGCGCGCCGCGCAGGACTGCCCGGCCACCGGGTGT
>NZ_BAAAKJ010000494.1:0-4507 GCF_039527695.1 Kitasatospora putterlickiae | reverse complement strand
AGGACGACGGTGGCGCGCAGGCCGAACACGCGCACGTAGCTGCGCTCGTGCGGGCCGGGTGCGCGCACGATCTTGCGGGCGAGTTCGTGGTGGGTGGCGGCCAGCATGATCACCGCGAGCAGCGGGAGCGCGTGCCGGCCCTCCTGCCGCAGCAGGCCCGCGTCGATGCCGGTGTCGTGCAGGAACACGGCGTAGAGGTAGAGGTTGAGCAGGATCTGCACCGGGGAGCTGAGCAGGACGCCGGTGACCACCGCGTCGCCGCGCGGCCGGCCCAGGCGCAGTTCGGCGCCCACCAGGAGGGCGGTGTAGGCGAACTGGGCGGCGAGCAGGAGCAGGGCGGTCCGGTTGCCGGCGTTGAGCAGGAGCAGCAGGGCGGCGCCGGCGGCGGCGAGCGCGTAGAGGTCGCGCGGCAGCACGGCGCCGCGGGCCAGCGGGCGGGACGGGTGGTGGCGCCGGTCGTAGGGCAGGTCGCGCAGGTCGTCGGCGGCGCGCAGCAGGAGCAGGTCCACCAGGACGGTCAGCGCGGCCGTGGCGGTGCCCCAGCCGGGCCGCCAGTGCGCGAGGCGGCCGTCGGCGGCGGCGAACAGGCCGGTGGCGCCGAGCGCCCAGGCGGCGGCGAACACCAGGGACAGGGGCAGCGGGAAGCTGCCCCGGACGAAGGCGGCGAGGCGGGCGGCGGGCGGGCCCGGCTCGGCGGGGGCGGCGGGCGGGACCGGGGGCGCGGAGGGCCGGGTCATGCCGGCCGCTCGGCGGTCGTCCAGCGCACCGGCAGGCGCCAGACGCCGTTGATGAACATGCTCCGGCGCCACTCCAGGGCGGCCTCGGGGACGGCGAGTTCCAGCGTGTCGAAGCGGCGGAGCAGTGCGCCGAGGCCGATCCGCAGCTCGGCGCGGGCGAGTTCGGCGCCCAGGCAGAGGTGGCGGCCGTGGCCGAAGGCGAGGTGGGCGGCGACGTCCGGGCGGTCGGGATCGAAGGCGTCCGGGTCGGTGAAGACCGCCGGGTCGCGGTTGGCGGCCTCGGTGAGCGGGACGACGATCCGCCCGGCCGCCACCGGGCAGCCGCCCAGCTCGGTGTCCTCGGTGACCAGGTGGGGGGCGCCGCCGGTGTTGTTGAGGGAGGTGTAGCGGAGCATCTCCTCGACGGCCGCCGGGATCCGGTCGGGCCGCTCGCGCAGGGTCCTGGCGAGGGCGGGGTGCCGCAGGAGCAGCAGGACGCACATGCCGAAGGAGTTGCCGGTGGTCTCGTAGCCGGCCATCAGCATCCCGGAGCCGAGGGCCACCACCTCCTGGTCGGAGAGCCGCTGGCCGGGGTCGTCGGCGGGGCGCAGCGCGAGCCTGGTGAGCAGGTCGTCGGCCGGGGTTCCGGCCTCGGCGGCGCGCCGCTTGGCGGCGACCAGGGCGGCGAAGTACCCGTCCATCCGGGCCTGGGTGGCGGCGACCTCCTCGCGGGTGTGGCCGGAGGTGGACATCAGGACGTCGACGTCCGCGCGCAGGGCCGGGCCGTCGTCGAGCGGGACGCCGAGCACCTCGCAGATGACCCGCATCGGGAACGGCACGGTGAAGCCGCCGACCAGGTCGGCCTCGCCGGTCGCGGCGCCGCCGGTCAGTTCGTCGAGGAGTTCCTCGGCGAGGGCCTCCAGGCGGGGGTTCAGCAGGCGGACCTGACGCGCGGTGAAGGCGGGCAGGATGGCGCGGCGGCGGCGGGTGTGGTCCGGCGCGTCGGCGGTGGCCAGCAGGACGGACTCGGTCTTGCGGGCGAACAGCGGGCGGGCGAGTTCGGTGTAGCCGGCGCGGCTGAAGCGGTCGTCGCCGAGGACGGCGGTGACGTCCTGGTGGCGGGTGACCAGCAGGGCGGGTTGTCCGCTGGACAGCTGGACGGGGTGCGGGGCGCCGGTGCGCAGCACGCCGTGGTAGCCGTCGGGCGGGCGGACGTCCCCGGCCGGCGGGAAGGGGAAGCGGGCCGGGTCGGTCATGTCGTCTCGCCCTTCTCGGTGGTGGCGGTGGGATCGCCGTCGGGGGCGGCGGAGCGCCCGGCGGGCTGCCCGGCGGGCTGCTCGGCGGGCTGTTCGGAGGGCTGCTCGGAGGGCTGCTCGGAGGGCTGCTCGGAGGGCTGCTCGGAGGCCGGGAGCAGGCGAACGGTGCCGGCGGTGCCGTCGATCTCGATCCAGGCGCCGTCCGGGATCGCGGTGGTGGCCCCCGGGACGGCGACCACGGTGGGCACGCCCAGCAGCCGGCCGGTGATCGCGGTGTGGGACAGCAGGGTGCCGCGTTCCACGACCATGCCCGTGGCGGACATCATCAGGAACAGCCAGCCCGGATCGGTCTCCCGGGCGACCAGGACGTGCCCGGCGGCGAGGTCGGGATCGGTGGACGGGTCGAGCACCACCTTCGCCCGGCCGCGCACCACGCCGGCGCTGGAGCCGATCCCGCGCAGCAGGCCGTCACCGGTGGCGCCGGCCGCGCCCACCGCCACCGCGTGCGGCAGGGCCCGGGCGAGCGGCAGACCGGCGGGGGTGCCCAGCAGGGCGGGGCGCTGCGGGTTCCCGGCCCACCGCTCGCGCTGGGCGCGGCGCAGCGCGACCAGGGCGCGCAGGTCGCTGACGGTGCCGGTGCCGTCGAAGGCGCCGATGACCTCCTCCACGGTCAGGTCGGCGACGTCGAGCGGCTCGTCCAGGACGCCGGTGCGGGCGAGTTCGGCGCCGAGCCGCCACATCACGTCGCGGGAGAGGCCGAACAGCTGGGTGCGGCAGAACCGGGTGTCCTCGCGGATCCGGGCGAGGTCGCGGGCCAGTGCGGTGAGGCCGAGCAGGACGGCGCGCCGCGCCGGGTCGGGGCACACCTCGCGCAGCCGTGCGCGGGCGCGCCGGGCGGCGGCCTGCTCGTCGGCGCGGTTGGCCGCGACGGTCGCCCCCTGGCGCACCAGCGGGCGGATCAGGGCGAGCACGGTCCACGGGCGCTGGCGGGGGGTCGGCTCCTCCAGCTTGAGGTCGTGCAGCGCGCGGTCGCCGTAGCGGGCGAGGTAGCCGCGCGCGGCGACGGCGACCGGCTCGCCGTAACGGCCGGAGACGATCCGCTCCCACAGGTGCTCGGAGTCGGTGCCGTCGTCGAGCACGGCGGCTCGCAACTCGGGCACGGAGCCGACGAGTTCGGCCAGGCTCATGGCGGCGCGGACCGCCTCCAGCGAGCGGTTCTCGCGGCCCCCGCCCATCAGCCCGACCAGGACCTGGGGGCCCTCGCCGGTCCAGCGGCGCAGCAGGGCGCCGCCCGCGCCGAGCACCACCAGGGCGAGGAACGCGTTGACCAGGGTGACGCCCCAGCGCTCACCGGCGCGTTCCCACAGCCGGCGGTAGAAGGCGATCAGTTCCTCGGGCGAGTCACCGACGGTCTCCGCCTCGGCCATCCGCCGGTCCCACCAGCGCAGGAAGTCCTTGACCTGCCAGGGGTGCAGGAGGCCGCGCCAGGCGAGGCGCGGCAGCGCGCGGGCGACCGCCGGGGCGGCCCAGCGGCGCTCGCCGCGGGCCGGGCCGGTGATGCCCATCGCCTGTTCCCAGCCCCGGCGGACCAGTTCGAACATCGGCATCCGCCCGTGCAGGGCGTGCCAGTCGTCGAGCCGGTAGTAGACCTGGCCCTCCAGGTAGCCGACCATCCGGGCGAGGCGGTGCGCGTTGTCCCGCAGCCAGGACTCGGGCACGCCCATCCGCCGGTAGAGGTCGGCGAAGGAACGGCGGTAGAACTCGCGGGACTGGGAGTAGGTGAGGGCGCCGGAGACGCCGGGGAAGCTCTCGGTGATGTTGTGGTTGCCCCAGTAGACGCGGTCGGGCTGCCCGGCCGCCGGCGCGGACACCGGCCCGGCGACCAGCGGGCGGGCCTGGACCAGGTGGACGGTGCCGTCCTCGGTGAGGGCGCCCTCGATGTCCTGCGGGACGCCGAACAGCTCCTCCACCCGGGCGGCCAACTCCCCCACCGCGCGCACCTGGTCGTCGTCGAGGACCGGCACGTCCGCCAGGTCCCCGGGGACCGGCAGCGGCATTGGTGCGCCGGAGGCGGCGCCGTCGGGCAGGCCCATCGACCACCGCTTGTGCACGGTCCGGGCGCTCACCGCGCCGGTGGCCGGGTCGTGGAAGAAGTGGTCGACGTCGGCCTTCTCCTGGACGACGCCCTCGCCGATGCCGTACGCGGCCGCGACCACGCGGCGCGCCGAGCCGTCCCTGGGGTCGCGGGTGAACGCCACGAACGAGCGGGTGCCGAGCACCATCCGCTGCACGCCGACCGCGACCCGGGCGCGGCGCGGGTCGAGCCCGCGCAGGAGGCGGTAGCGGACCGCCTGGGGGTTGAAGGCGGATGCCCAGCAGCCCGTCACCGCGGCCGCCAGGCCGTCCCCGTCGACGTAGAGGAAGCTGTCGCTCATGCCCGCGAAGGGGTCGACGGCGCTGTCCTCCCCCACCGCCTCGGCCGCGCCGGGGGCGTCCGGGACGGTGGCGGCGGGCACCACGCAGGCGCGGACCGCG
>NZ_BAAAKJ010000493.1:2040-12221 GCF_039527695.1 Kitasatospora putterlickiae | reverse complement strand
GCCGGCGCGGCCGACGCGGCCGACGCGGTGAGGACGGTCAAGGCCAGCGCCGCCAGGGCGGCGGCCGGCTTGGCGGCGCGGATCACGGTGATTCCCCTCGGGGGGCTCGGCGGGCGGTCGGGGAGACCGTAGGCGCCCGCGACGGCCGGGCGCGTCCGCCGGCGGTACCGGCCTCCCCCGCCGAAGTGCCCCTGCGGATCTGCTACTTCAGGACCACCCGCGGCCGGGAGCGACACGCGGCGTACCGCCACGCGGAGGTGGTTTCCAGACGAACGGCGTAGCCGCGGGCGCGGTTCCCCGTGGATCGGGACGTACTGGTGAGGGCGCAGCAGCGCCCGGGGAATCCCAGCGCACGGAAGGAAACAGAGATGACCTCGCAGAACATCAAGGAGTTCAGGGAGAAGGTCGAGCGGCTCTACGCCGACGAGGGCGGCGATTTCCGGCAGAAGTTCGACGCCGCGATCAGGGGTCTGACGCCGCCCACGGTGTACCCGGACTCGGACGTCTACAAGGACTGGCGGGGAGCGGACGGGAAGGACCTCGCGGAATTCTTCGTCGAATGGTACGACTGGGGCTGGAAGCAGCCCATTTCCGACGGCCTGAAGTACATCCGCCGATTCAGCTGGATCAGCTACGAGAACGCCGCCGGGCTCGCGTTCGTGACCAGCGAATCAGGACGTGACGTACTGGCCGACTTCACGCAGTTGCAGGGCCGGCAGATGGACTCCGAGGATTCCGGGAAGCTGGTCCAGCAGTGGATCGACGAACTCGGCCCGAAGCGGATGGCCGACTTCAAGGAGGGTGACTGGTCGACCCTCAACAAGTTCTTCATCAGGGAACTGAGGACCGGTGCGCGGACCATCGACCACCCCGAGGACCCCAGCGTCGTGACCGCCCCGACCGACTGCATCATCAACATGATCGTCGACAATCTGGCGCCCGACACGCCGCTCCCGATCAAGGCGGCCGTCACCATGAGCGTCGGCAGGCTGCTCGACGGTTCCGAGTACGCCGAGAGGTTCATCGGCGGCACGGCCGTGTCGTGCATCCTCATGCCCGACACCTACCACCGCTACCACGCCCCGGTCGGCGGCGAGGTGGTCGAGTCCCGCGACGACATCGGCGGCGTCTACTACGGGATCCGGGACTTCCCCGACCTGCTCAACAAGGGGAACGTCGGCTACGGGTACGACTACAGCCTGTTCGAGGACTTCCGCCGCGGCTACGCCATCATCAAGACGCCGTACCTGGACCACAACGGGCACCCGGACGGCGAGGGCTACGTCGGTCTGGTCCCCGTCGGCCTCAACTCGATCGGCTCCGTGCGGTTCCGCGATCCGTTCCGGAGGATCACGGCGGAGTCGGCCCCGGTCAAGGTGAAGAAGGGCGACGAGATCGGTTACTTCCAGTACGGCGGCTCGCTGAACATCCTGCTGTTCGAGGAGAAGCGGTTCCCCGCGCTCCAGCTCCTCCTGGGCCAGCGCATCGGGGTCCTCCAGGAGGTCGCGCACACCGAGCGCTACATCGACCGCTACGTCCGCCCGCTGCCCGGTCGCGTCTCGCCGACGGCCTGACCCCCGACCCGCCACGGAAGGTGACCCATGCCCCGTCAGCCCGTGTACTCGATCCCGGCGAACGTCGCCCACACGCAGACGCTCCACTTCTTCCCCGATCCCGGCAAGAAGGAGGAGGAAGGCCTCCCGAAGACCGCCCGTTCCTACGCCGGGTACGCGGACGTCGACGGCCCGGGACCGGCGAAGAGCCATTTGTTCCACTGGTTCTTCGAAAGCCAGACCTGCGACCCCCATCTCGACGCCGACAAGCAGAAGGAGCTGATCGAGCGGACGCCCCTGTTGATCTGGCTCAACGGCGGGCCCGGCGCCTCCTCGCTCGCGGGGCTGTTCCTGGAGAACGGCCCGCTGCGCGTCGGTGACGACGCCGCCGGATCCATCTCGGTCAGCCCCGACAGCTGGAACCAGGAGGCCCACGTCCTCTACTGGGACCAGCCCGTCGGCGCCGGATACAGCTACTGCGAGACCGAGGACGTCTACGTCGAGGACGAGGAGACCCTCAGCCTGATGTTCTGGCAGGCGCTCCAGCGGTTCTTCGACACCTATCCGGAGTACCTGGCGTGTCCGCTGTACGTCTGCGGTGAGAGCTACGCGGGCAAGTACGTGCCGTACATCGCCAAGAGGATCCACGAGCAGAACGGCAGCCACGCCGGGACGCACCTCAACCTGCGCGGGATCGCCGTGGGCAACGGCTGGATCAAACCGGAACTCTCGGTCCGCGTCATGATCGACTACGCCTACGCGTCCGGATTCCTCGGCCTGAACCAGAAGGCCGCCCTGGACTTCGCCTACGTCGACTTCCAGGAGGCCCTCAAGGCCGGCCGGATGAGGAAGGCCACCGACCTCGGCAACGGCCTGGTCAACGCCGTGCTGGCGTTCGGAGGGAACTTCGACGTCTACGACGCGCGGCGCTGGGACGACCTGTCGGTGGGTTCGCTGCCGGCCTACCTCAACAGCACCCAGGTCAAGGAGGCCGTGCACGCCGAGCACGAATGGCAGTTCGCGGACAACTCGGGGCCGGTGGCCACCGCGCTGAAGGCCGACATCATGGCGGACGCCTCCCCTCTGTACGCCGACCTCATCCACGCGAAGGAGAAGTACAAGGTCCTGCTCTACACCGGGGACTTCGACACCGCCTGCGGCTACCAGAGCACCGAGGAGATTCTCGCCGAGATCATGAAGGACGGCTGGGGCAACGCCAAGCGGCTGATCTGGAAGCAGGCGCAGGGGCACCCGAAGGGCTTCGTCCGGACCCTGGACAACGTCACCCAGGTCGCCGTACCGGACTCCGGGCACGAAGTGCCGTACTACCAGCCGCAGATCTCCCGGGAGATGCTCTACAACTGGCTCTTCGACCGCCCCTTCCAGGGCCAGGACCCGACGGGCGTGGTCCAGGCCATCCTCGACAAGGCCCAGGAGGACGCAGACAAGGAGGCGGCATGAACCAGCACTTCAAGCGGACGAAGGAGACGGCCGACCTGGCGGCGGCCACGGCGGTCCTCAGGAAGGGCTACGTCTGCTCCCTCGCCCACGTCGATCCCTCGACCGGCAGGCCGAGGTGCGTGCCCATGGTCTACGCCTACCACGAGGAGGCGGACCAGAAGCTGATCTATCTGCACGGCTCGGTCTACTGGCCGCCGCAGACCAAGCTGGAGCCCTCGCTGCGGCAACTGTGGAGCGAACACGGGGTCCCCGTCTGCCTGGCCGTCACCTTGCTCGACGGCCTGCTCGTCGGGCGGGCGGCGATCAGCACCTCCCTCAACTACCGCTCCGTGGTGGTGGACGGCGTCGCGCGGAAGGTCGATCCGGCGAACCGGGCGAAGGCGTTCGAGGCGCTCTGCGACCAGGTCATCCCGGGCCGTTGGTCCGAGCTGCGCCCGATCAAGGACGGCAAGGGCGGTGAACTGGACACGGACGGGGAGCACACCCCCACCGTCGAGGTCCTCTCCGTCAGCCTGACGGAGAACGCGACGGTGCGGATCAAGAGGCACGCGGCCGCCGAGCCCGAGCACGAGAGCGAGGACGACCGGAAGCTCGGCATCTGGGGCGGTGTGCTCCCGATCCGGCAGGTGTACGGGCTGGCCGTCCCCGACTCGCACGTCAAGGACAAGGACGCCGACCCGCCCGAGTCCGTCCGGAGGCTGATCGGCAGGACCACGTAGCGCACCGACGCCACGTCCCTGCGAGCCGGGGAGCCGCTCGCAGGGCGTGGCCGTGGCCGCGCTACGAGCCGGTGGTCGTGGTGGTGGCGTCGGTGCGGCCCTCCACGACCACGGCCGGCTCCAGCGGGGAGGCGATCTCCTGGCCCTTGCTGCGCGAGGCCCAGTCGCGGATCCCGATGAGGACCATGACGAAGAAGATCCCGTAGACGATGCCGGAGAAGTACAGCTCGGAGTGGATCGCGAGCGGCACCCCAACGAGGTCGACGGCCAGCCAGACGAACCAGAACTCCACGTACCGGCGGGCCTGGGTGTACATCGCCAGGATCGAGCCGACGAAGATCCAGGCGTCCGCGAGGACCATCCACCAGGGGGCGCCCGGGTAGAACGAGGCGTCGTTCGCCTTGAGCACCGCGGCGAACGCGAACGTGCCGACGGCCATGACGGCGATCAGGACCGCGCGCTCCCGCCAGGAGGCCCAGCGGACGTTGATCGTGCCCTCCTGCTGCCGGCTGCGCCGCCAGGTGGCCCAGCCCCAGGAGGCCGAGGCGATGATGACGACCTGCCGGGCGGCGTTCCCGCCGAGGTGGACGTTCAGGCTGGCGATCAGCAGCAGGACCGAGCCGAGGATCTGCACGGGCCAGGCGACCAGCGAGCGGCGCAGGGCGAGCCAGACGGTCGCGAGCGCCAGGATGTTGCCGAGGAAGTCGGACCAGTAGACGGGGATGCCGAAGAAGCTGAACTGGTCGTTCAGCCATTCGAGAGCGCTCATGACCTACACCTTTGTTTGCTGGGGGAACAAGCCTGGGTGTGAGCTGCGGCCCGGGACGGGACCGGTGACGAGGCGCGGGGCACGGTGGTGGGGGGGCAGGAGCCGTGCGGGGGGCCTCAGGAGGAGGTGGTGGTGCGGCGGTGCGCGGCGAGCGCGTCCTCGCGGACGCGCCGCCCGTGGTCCGAGGCGAGGACGGCCCCGGACCGCCTGACGTCCTCCCGCACCGCGCGCACCAGGTCGGCGGGCGAGGGGAACTTGACGGTGTCGCGGATCCGGGCGGCGAACCAGACGGTGACCCGCTCGCCGTAGACGTCCTCCGCCAGGTCGTGGCAGTACGCCTCGACGTGGACGTCGGCGGTGTCGCAGAAGGTCGGGTTCGATCCGACGCTGATCGTCGCCGGGTGGACGGCGCCGGTGCGGTGGCGGAGCACCCAGCCGCTGTACACCGCGGCCGGCGGGACCGGGGAGTCCGGACCGGCCGCGATGTTGGCGGTGGGGAACCCGAGCCCGTGGCCCCGGCCGGCGCCGTGCACCACCGTGCCGGTGAGGTGCGGGCGGGCGGCCGGGGTCGCGGGCCCGGGGGACTCAGGCATGGGGCAGGAGCTCGCGGAACTGGCTGGTGTGGAAGACCAGCGGCTCCACGCCGTCGAAGAGTTCGACGCTGATCAGTTCCAGGAGCACGATCTCGTGGTCGCCGCCGTCGTAGGTCGCGCCCACCCTGGCCGTCAGCCAGAGCGCGGCGTCCTCGATCAGGACGGCGCCCTCGGGCGTCGACGACCACGCGACGCCGTCGAAGCGCCGGCCCTCGCGGGAGGCCAGCCGCCGGCAGAGCGCGCCCTGGCCGTGGCTGAGCACGCTCAGCCCCAGGAGCGGCGCC
This sequence comes from Kitasatospora putterlickiae, assembly GCF_039527695.1. NCBI lineage: Bacteria > Bacillati > Actinomycetota > Actinomycetes > Kitasatosporales > Streptomycetaceae > Kitasatospora > Kitasatospora putterlickiae. Next base: position 6,842 of record NZ_BAAAKJ010000493.1, on the reverse strand, counting down.
TGCGCCAGGCGCGGCCAGGTGGTGGAGGTGCGGGCGACGCTGACGGCGACCATCGGCGGCTGCAGCGAGATCGAGACGAAGGAGCTCGCGGCGAAGCCGACCGGCTCGTCCCCGCGCATCGCGCTGATCGCGACCACACCGGTCGGGTAGGCCCCGAACGCCTGTCGCAGGGTCGCCGCGTCCAGCTCCGCCGGCGCGGAGGTTCCGGCCGGCTCGGGGGCCAGGGTGGCCATGGTCATCGACATCCTCTCCTCGCGGGTGCTGTTCTCAGTGCCGGTAGCGGGCGGCCGGGTGGCTGGCCGGCAGCGCGCGGTCGTCCGCGCCGGTGAGCCGCTCGCGCAGGCTCTCGCCCTCCGTGTACTCGCCGCGGAAGACGCCGCGCTCGCGCAGGATCGGCAGCACCGACTCGACGAACTCGGTGGTCGAGGCCGGCTGGACCGCCGGGGAGAGCAGGAAGCCGTCGAGGTCGGCTCCTTCGGCGAGGGCGCAGATCTCGTCGGCGATCTCCTCGGCCGTGCCGACGACCGGCCGCGCGCCGACGCCGTGGGTGTGCCAGTCGGCGAGCACGTCGCCGACCGTCTTGCCGGCGAAGCGGGCCACCTGGGTCTGCGACATCTCGGTGGACAGCTCCGTCATGGGCGTGTCCGGGGCGTAGGAGGAGAGGTCGAGCCCGGTGAACATGGCGTAGCTGGCGACGGTGACCTCGGGGCGCTGGGCGTCCAGGATCCGCTGGTAGCGGCGCTCGGCGTCGGAGGTGGAGGCGCCGACGACGCAGGAGAAGGCCGACATCACCTTGACCTGGTCGGCGCGGCGGCCCGCCTTGACCGCCTCCTCCCGGATCGAGGCGGTGTGCCCGGCGAGCTGCTGGACGGAGCCGCTGCCGACGAACATGCACTCGCCGTGCCGTCCGCCGACCCGGCGGCCCGCGGGCGAGGCCCCGGCCTGGAAGAGCACCGGGGTGCCCTGCGGGGAGCGCGCGGTGTTGCCGTAGCCCTGCGAGCGGAAGAACGGTCCCTCGTGGTTCACCAGGTGGACCTTGGCGGGATCGGCGAAGCACCCCTCCTTGTCCTTCTCCAGCGCGTCCGGCTCCCAGGCGCCCTCCCAGTACTTGTAGACGAGGTCGAGGAAGTCCTCGGCCATCCGGTAGCGGTCGTCGTGCGCCACCATCTCCATGCCGAAGGCCTTGACCGCGGTGTCGGCGGTGCCCGTCGTCACGACGTTCCAGCCGATCCGGCCGCCGGACAGCTGGTCCAGGGTGGCCATCCGGCGGGCGAACGCGTAGGGCGGCTCGACGAGGACGGAGCCGGTCATCACCAGGCCCAGGTTGGTGGTCGTCGACAGCAGCGCGGAGGCCACGACCACCGGGTCGAGCCGCGGCAGGTCGAGGGTCTCCTCGGTGGCGATCGGCGGGCGGGTGCCGTCGATCTCCGACCAGCCCCAGGCGTCGGCCAGGAAGAGGAAGTCCAGCTTGGCGTCCTCGCAGATCGTGGCGAGCTCGCGCCAGTACCCGAGGGTGTCGAAGAGGTGCCGCCGGCTGTCGGGGTGGCGCCAGGTGGCGGTGCCGCTCGCGTTGGTCTGGGCGTTCTCGAACAGGCCGATCTTGAGGTTCTTCATGGGTGGTTCTCCGTAGTGCTGGTGAGGGGCCCGTGGGGGGTCAGGAGGCGGAGGGAAGGGAGGGGGCGTCGAGCTGGGCGGCGTAGGGCATGGAGGACTGGGCGCCGAGGCCGGTGACGGCGTGCGAGGCGGCGCGCACGGCCCGTTCGACGGCGGCCGGCAGGGTGGCGCCGCGGCCGAGGGAGTCCGCGAGGGCGCCGCAGAAGGTGTCGCCGGCGCCCACGGTGTCGACCGCGTCCACGTGCGGCGCGGGGACGTGGACCACACCGGGGCGGTGGTCCTCCCGGAGCAGGGCGCCGTCGGCCCCGAGGGTGACCACCACGGCCCGGCACGGCAGCGCGGCGTGCTCCAGCAGCTCCCGCGCCTCGGTCAGGCCGGCGGGCCGGGCGGCGCCGAGCAGGGAGGCGAGTTCACCGAGGTTGGGGACCAGGACGTCGACCGCCGCCAGCACGTCCGGGTCGACCGGGCGGGCCGGCGCGGGGTTGAAGACCAGGGTCCCGCCCTGCTCACGGGTCCGCAGGACCACCAGGTCGACCACCTCGGGGGCGATCTCGTTCTGCACCAGGACCACCTCGCCGAGGGAGCGGACCAGCCGCTCGGGCAGGTCCTCGACGCCGAGCGCGGCGTTGGCCCCCGGGTTGACCACGATGGTGTTCTCGCCCTCGCCGTCGACGACCACCGCGGCCAGTCCGGTCGGGTGTCCCCGGTCCGTGCGCACCTCGGTGACGTCCACGCCCTCGGCGGCGAGCGCGGTCAGCAGGTCGGCCGCGTCCGCGCCGACCCTGGCCACCAGGCGCACCCGGGATCCGAGGCGGGCGGCGGCGACCGCCTGGTTGGCGCCCTTGCCGCCGGCCCCCTCGGCGAAGTGCCGCGCGAGCACGGTCTCGCCGGGGTGCGGCAGGCCCTCGACACTCAGCACGAGGTCGCGGTTCACCGAACCGACGACGGTGATGGACGGCATTGACGCTCCTTTGGGAGATCGATTTCCGACATGCTGTACCAGCACCCCCCGGCCGTCAAGTAGCCTCCTCATGAAAAGACCGCCCCGATGTCGTGGCCCCCCCAGCACCCACCCATCCGAAGGACACCCACGTGACAGCGCCCCGACTCCTCGACGTGGCCGAGGCCGCCGGCGTCTCCCGCGCGACGGCCTCACGGGTACTCGCCGGTACGCCGCGCAACGTCGACCCCGAGCTCGCCCGCCGGGTCGAGGAGGCCGCCCGGCGGCTCGGCTACCAGGCCAACCACTCGGCCCGGGCGCTGCGCACCGGCACCACCGGCACCATCGGCGTGGTCGTCCCCACGCTCGCCAACCCGTACTTCGTGCAGCTCGCCGACGCCATCGCCCAGCACGTCCGGGCGGCCGGCGGCACGCTGATGGTCTCCGACGCGGCGAACGACCCCGCGATCGAGGCCGAGCAGATCGACACCCTGCTCGGTGGCCGGGTCGACGGCCTGTTCGTCGTCCCGGTGTCGGCCAACGAGTCCGGCCCGGCCATCCGCCACGCCGCCGCCCGACGCCCCGTCGTCCTGTTCGACCGGTGGGCCAAGGGGTCGGGCACCGTCGCGGTCACCCTCGACAACGCGGCCGCCGTCCGACTGCTCGTCGAGCACCTGGAACAGACGGGCCGTCACCGGATCGCGCTGGTCGCCGCCGACCAGGCCTCCTCCTCGGGCGCGGAGCGCCTCGCGGCCTTCACCGAGCTCCAGGGCGACGGCGCCACCACCGTCCTGCTGCCCAACTTCACCACCGACGCCGGCCGCACGGCGGGGCGGCGCATCGTGGAGCAGCGCGACCGGATCGACGCGGTGGTCTGCGGAGCGGACGTGCTCGCCGTCGGACTGGTGAGCACGCTGCACCGCTCCTCGGTCGCCGTGCCGGGGAAGATCGCCGTCACCGGCTTCGACGACACCGAGATACTCGAACTCTTCGACCCTCCGATCACCTCCATCCGCCACCCGCTCTCCGCGATGGCCGAGCGCGCGCTGACCCTGCTCCAGGCGCCGAGCCGCGAACGGACCGAGCGGGTCGAGCGTTTCCAGCCCCAGCTCGTCGTCCGCGCCTCGACGGACACCGGCTCCGGATCCTGATCGGGCGTCAAACCCGCCGAGCGGAGCGGGCCGTGACGGATTGTCGGTCCCGGATGGCATCCTCCCGGCATGGAGATGACACTGCAGCTGGTGATCGACTGCGCCGACCCGCGGAGGCTGGTGGACTTCTGGACGGAGGCCCTCGGCTACGTGCCGGAGCCCCCGCCGGGAGGGCACTCCACCTGGCGGGAGTACTGGTCGGACATGGGGGTGCCCGCCGAGGAACTGCCCGAGGGCGCCGGGGACGCGCCGGAGTCGATCGTCGACCCGGCGGGGCGGGGGCCGCGGGTGTGGTTCCAGCGGGTCCCCGAGCCGAAGACCGTCAAGAACCGGGTACACCTCGACCTGAAGGTGGGCGGCGGGCGCGGGGTGCCGCTTGCGGTCCGCACCGAACGGGTCACCGCCACGGTGGAGCGGCTCACCGGGGCCGGCGCCACCGTGCTGCGGATCATGGACGAGCCGGAGATGGAGTACTACGCCGTCGTCCTCCAGGACCCCGAGGGCAATGAGTTCTGCGTCGTCTAGCGCGGCGCAACCCGGACGTGACGCGGGTCACACCGATGGCGCGTCACATTCCGGCGGGCGGAGCGGTCAACACGGTGTATCCCTTCGACACGAGGAGCACCTCATGGACGCCCGTCTCGACTACTTCCACAACGCCGTCGGCGCGAAGGTCCTGCGGCACTTCAACTCGGCCGGCAAGGCGCTGGCGGACTCGGCGCTGCCACACGCGACGCAGGAGCTGGTGAAGATCCGCGCGAGCCAGATCAACGGCTGCGGCTTCTGCACCGACATGCACACCAAGGACGCCGCGCACGCGGGCGAGAGCGCCCAGCGGCTGAACCTGGTGGCGACCTGGCGCGAGGCCACGGTGTTCACGGACGCCGAGCGCGCCGCGCTGGAGCTGGCGGAGCAGGGCACCCGGATCGCGGACGCCGCCGGCGGCGTCACCGAGGAGGCCTGGGCGGCGGCGGCCAAGCACTACGACGAGGACCAGCTGGCCGCGCTGATCTCGCTCATCGCCCTGATCAACGCCTACAACCGGATCAACGTCATCAACCAGCAGCCCGCCGGGGCGTACCAGCCCGGCCAGTTCG
>NZ_BAAAKJ010000493.1:0-2009 GCF_039527695.1 Kitasatospora putterlickiae | reverse complement strand
GGCCTCGGCGAGCACCCGCTCCTCCTGGTCGGGCCGGCCGGTGCTCGGGTGGGCGATGTGCAGGGCGGTCAGCGGGGCGCGGCGGGCACGGTGACCGGTGAGGAGGCGCCGGGTACCAGCAGCCCGGGCGCGCCGGAGCCGTCCGCCGGGACGCTCCAGAGGTCGGCGCCCTTGCCCTCCCGGGCCGGGAGGGCGTAGGCGAGGGTGTCGTCGTCCAGCCAGGCCGCCTGGTCGTCGACGCTGCGCGACTCGGCGGTGGGGTGCTCGCGCAGGTCGGCCAGGTCGAGCACGTACAGCCGCCAGAGCGCGGCCGGGTCGTCCGAGACCCTCTTCTTGAAGGCGATCCGGGTGCCGTCCGGGGAGAGCGAGGGGCACTCGACGTTCTCCCGCAGGGTCCGGGCCGACCAGGCCTTGAGGTCTCCCTCGACCAGGTGGGTGCGGCCGCCGGTCGCGACGGTGGCGTAGAAGCGGTTGTCGTCGGCGGCGAAGTTGACGCCCCAGTAGTTGACGTCGGCGGCGTGGTACCGGGTGCCGCCGAGGGTCAGCGGGATCTCCTCGATCGACTTGACCAGGTAGCCGGTGCGCAGGTCCAGGATCGACGTGCGGGTGGAGAAGCCGCTCTTCGCGTAGGAGTCCCCGACCGCGAAGCTGGTCCAGGAGAGCACCTGTCCGGAGGGCGACACCCGGGCCCGGTTGGGGATGCCGGGCACGGTCACCGTCCGCAGTTCGGTGAACGCCCGGTCGTAGACGACCGCCTGGGTGCGGGCCGGGGTGCCGGGCAGCGCCCGCAGGCACAGCGCCCGCTCCCCCGCCGCGTAGAAGCGTTCGCAGGACGGCCCGTCCGGGGTGCCCGGGGTGCGGGCGACCCGGCCGGTGGCGCCGTCGCGGTAGTAGAGGCCGGGCCGGTCCAGGGTGAACGAGGCCTCCGCCGCGACCAGTCGGTGCCCGCCGTCGCGCTGGCGGGCGTGCAGGACGTAGCCGAGCGAGCCGCCCAGCAGGACGAGGACGGCGAGGACCAGCACGGTGGTGCGCGCCTTCACGGTCGCGCGCGGGTTGATCATCCGGTCCTCCGTCCCGGCAGGATCCGCCAGGCGGCGGCGAGCGCGGCGGCCAGCGCGAGGGCGGCCGCCAGCAGGGCCGGACGCGGTCCCCACCACGTCCAGGCGACGCCGAACCCGGCCGCCCCGACCAGCCGGGCCAGCGCCTGCCCGGTCTGCAGCACCGCGATCCCGCCCGCCCGGCCCTCCGCCGGGAGGACCGGTCCGGCCAGCGCCATCAGCACGCCATCGGTGGCGGCGTAGAAGACGCCGAGCAGGACGAGGACGACGACGGCGGAGGGCCAGCCGAGCGGTGCCAGCAGGGTGAGGTAGGCCGCCAGCAGCGCGCCGTGTCCGAGGAGGAACGGGGTCCGCCGTCCGGTCCGGTCCGCGAACCGCCCGGCCGGGACGGCCAGCAGCAGGTAGCAGGCCGCCGCGCCGAGCGGCAGCAGCGGGAACAGGAGCGGCGACAGGTCCAGGCCGCGCTGGAGGAGCAGGTAGAGGAAGGAGTCGCCGATGGTCGCGGCGCCCAGCAGCGCGGCGGCGGCGGTCACCCGCCGGAACACCGGGTCGCGCAGCACCCGGGGCCGGGTCCGCGCCGGCCTGGGCGCGGCCGTGACCGGCGCCGGCTTGGGCGCGGCCCCGACCGGCGCCGGCGTCCCGGCGGGGACGAAGAGCAGCAGGACCAGGACGCCGAGCAGGCCGGTGGCGAAGCTCACCACGAAGACGGCGTCGTACGCGTCGGCCGTCGCCCACAGCACCGCGAACGCGACCAGCGGCCCGAGCAGCGCACCCGTGGTGTCCATCGCCCGGTGCACGCCGAACGCCCGGCCGAGCGCCTCCGGCGGCGCGCTGAGCGTGATCATGGCGTCCCTCGGGGCGGTCCGCACGCCCTTGCCGAGCCGGTCGGCGGCCAGCGCGGCGGCGATCCCGCCGGCCGCGCCGCCGGCCAGCAGCAGCCCGAGCCGGGAG
>NZ_BAAAKJ010000492.1:0-1187 GCF_039527695.1 Kitasatospora putterlickiae | reverse complement strand
CGCGGCGAGGGCGGACAGCCCCGGGCTTCCGTCGAGCCCGGCGGCCACACCGCCCACCTCCCGGCCCATGACGCTGACGCCGATCCCCACCGACCCCCGGGCGACCAGCGGCAGCAGCAGGAACGGGAGCCCGACCGCGAGCCCCAGCCGCAGGGCGATCCCGGTGTTCCGGCCGAGGACGGCCTGCGCCTCCTCCTTGCGGGTGCGCGCGGGCGTCCGGGCCGCCGCGAGGTACCCGGCGATCACCGCCAGGACCAGCGCGAACAGCAGACCGACCAGCCACACCGGCAGGCCCGCGCCCGACCAGCCGGTCACGTCGACGGACCGGTCCGACGCCGCCGCGCCGCCGTCGGGCCTGACGCCCTGCACCCCGGCCCCCCATGGCGTGCCCAGCCCGGAGGTGAGCAGCACGCCGAGCAGGTTCGGGCCGATCAGCAGCAGCGCCCCCGCCGCCTCGGCCGCCTGCTCGCGGCCGGTCAGGGCGGCGAGGCCGGCCACCAGGGCGAGCGCGAGCACCGAGCAGCACAGCACGGCCGTGATCCCGCTCAGCGCGGAGGTCACGGCGTGCCAGGACCTGCGCGCCTGTCCCAGGGAGAGATGGCGAGAGGGCGTCGTCCGGCGGGCCGCGACGCAGCCGACGGCGAGGACGACGCAGACCCAGAGCAGGCCGAAGAAGACGGTCACCGCGACATCGGTGCCGAAGGACACCGAGGACAGCGAGTCGGTGAGGGCGCCGCCGCTGAGCCCGCCGAACCCTTCGGACGCCTCGCCCTCGCCGGACCCGCCGAACCGTCGCGTCACGCCCTCGGGCAGCCGGGCCGTGCCGTTCGCCGTGCCGGCCAGCAACGGGAAGACCACGCCCGCGGCCGCCAGCGCGCCGCCGAACCGGGCCCACAGCAGCTCCGAGGCGGGCTGCGGGCGCCGGTACAGGGGCCGGAAGAAGCCCAGCGCCAGGACGGCGGTGCCCAGGAAGGTCACGCCCAGGGGCATCATCGCGACCACGCCGGTCAGGTCGAGGTCCAGGCCCCCGCCGAGCAGCCCGCCGAGGCCGTCCTCGCCGAGGGCCTGGTCGTCACCCGACCCGAGGGAGGCCGTCGAGGTCAGCGTGACGCCGCCGCCGAAGGCCATGGCCACCACCGTCGGCACCAGCCGGGAGGCGGGCGCGACCGCGCCGGCGCCGAGCAGGC
>NZ_BAAAKJ010000491.1:0-4357 GCF_039527695.1 Kitasatospora putterlickiae | reverse complement strand
ACGACACGCCTCGGCCCGTAACCGGGAAGAGGTGGTGTTTCAGAGGATTGGCTACCTCGGGACCGTCCGCGCAGACACGTGTCCGGTGCTCCCAGCCAGGCAGCTCGAAGAACACTAGACCTCTCGCCCGGCCGAGTCAAGCGCCCGTCTCCATTCGGGGGACTCCTCCTCGGCCGGCAGCTGGAAGACCAGGACGGCGACGTCGTCGTCGTGCTCGGAGGTGACGCCCATCGCCCGCAGCAGGCGGGCGCAGACCACGTCGGGGGAGCCGACCGCGCCGGTGAGGGTGCGGGCGAGCTGGTCGAGGCCCTGGTCGATGTCCTCGTCGCGGCGCTCGACCAGACCGTCCGTGTAGAGGACGCCGGTGGTGCCGGGCAGCAGCCGCAGGGTGTGCGAGAGGTGGTGGACCCCTCCCCCGGTGCCCAGCGGCGGGCCGTTCTGTTCCTCACTGCGCAGGACGGTGCCGTCGGGGCAGCGCAGCAGGATCGGGAGGTGGCCGGCGGAGGCGTAGCCGAGGGTGCGGCCCTGCGGATCCCAGACGGCGTAGGTGCAGGTGGCGATCTGATTGGCGTCGATCTCCATGGCGAGGCCGTCGAGCAGGCTCATCACCTTGTGCGGCGGGAGGTCGAGGCGGGCGTAGGCGCGGACGGCGGTGCGGAGCTGGCCCATGACGGCGGCGGCGCGCAGGCCGCGTCCCATGACGTCGCCGATGACCAGGGCGGTGCGGCCGCCGCCGATGGCGATGACGTCGTACCAGTCGCCGCCGACGGCGGCCTCGGCTCCGCCGGGCTGGTAGGTGGCGGCGACCCTGAGGTCGGCCGGCTGGTCGAGCTTCTGCGGGAGGAGGCTGCGCTGGAGGGTGACGGCGGCCTCGCGGTGGCGGCGCTCGGACTCGCGCAGCCGGGCGGCGGCGAGGACCTGGTCGGTGACCTCGGCGGCGAAGACGAGGACGCCGGACGTCGGGTCGTCGCTCGTTTGGGTGGAAAGGACGGGCGCGCCGCCGGGACCGGTGCGGCCCGGGTCGCGGGTGAGGGGGACGCAGGAGACGTTGTAGTAGCGGTTGCCGGTGAGGCCGAGGATGCAGCGGGCCTTGACGCTGCGGGGGCTGCCGCCGCGGATCACCTGGTCCATCAGGGGCAGCACGCCGAGGGTGCCGAGTTCGGGCAGCGCGTCGCAGGCGGGCAGGCCGGTGGGGCGCTCGCCGAAGAGTTCGCGGTAGGCGCGGTTGGCGTAGCCGAGCTGGTGCAGCGGGCCGTAGGTGACGGCGACCGGGGCCGGGATGCGGTTGAGGACCTCCCGGAGGTCCTGGGGCCGGTGCGGGTCGAGCACGCCGGTGGGGTCGAGGGCCTCGGGGGTGTCGACCGGGCCGGCGGGGCTGGTGGGGTCGCGGGGGCCGGGCACCACCACGGCGTCGCCGGACGGCGCGGCGCGGTCGCTGCCGGCCCCGGACGGCGGGGTGGCGCGCCACGGGGCTCCGGTGAGCCGGGCGCTCCAGCGCATGAGGTTCAAACGACGGCCGCTTCCTCGGGTTCCAGACATCTCATCACTTTTTGTGCACTCGTCAGCACACGGGGTAATGACTCGGTCGGGCCGATCCTGTCAGGCGAAGGCCCGATTCCGGAAGTCGCCCGCGCCACACGTGGCCGTCCGATCGGCCACAGGGCCGTGTCGGTACTCCGACCGGGCGGTGGCGGACGGGCCGCCGGAGTGGCTCACACCGGCCGCTCGTCGGCCGGCGCCCGCCGGTCGGGCCGGCCGAGCGGGACGACCTCGCGGGAGAACAACCCGGCCAGCACCCAGTCCATGAGGACCCGCACCCGCCGCTCGCCGCTCGGCAGCCTGCGCAGGTGCCGGGCCCGGTGGAGCCACCAGGCCCGGCGGCCGGTCAGCCGTCCGCCGCGCCTGGTGTGGGCGACCGCCCGGCCGACGCCCAGCGAGGTGGAGCAGGCCGGGGCCTCGGGCCGGTACTCGGCGATGCCGGGCGCGTGCGGGCCGCCGTCCAGCGCGACCAGCACGTTGGCGGCCAGCAGTACGGCCTGGGCGAAGGCGTGCTGGGCGTTCGGCGCGCACGGCGCGCCGTCCGCGCGCGGATCGGGCACGGCGGCGCCGTCCCCGGCCGCCCAGGCCCCCGGCAGCGCGCGGCCGTCCGGGCCGAGCACCTGGAGCGTGGGCAGACAGCGGACCCGGCCGGCGGTGTCCAAGGGCAGGTCGGTGTCGCGCAGCAGCGGGTTCGGGCGGACCCCGGCCGTCCAGACCAGGGTGCGGGCCGCGAACCGGCTGCCGTCGGAGAGCGCCATGATCCCGTCGGCGGCCGATTCCAGGGTGGTGCGCAGGCGGACGTCGACGCTGCGCTCGCGCAGCTGGGCCAGGGTGTGGTCGGCGAGTTCGGGCGGCTCCTCGGCGAGGATCCGGTCGGTGGCCTCGACCAGCACCCAGCGCAGGTCCCCGGGGGTGATGTTGTGGTGGCCGCGCACGGCGTACCTGGCCATGTCCTCCAGTTCGGCGAGCGCGCCGACGCCCGCGTAGCCGGCCCCGACGAAGACGAAGGTGAGCGCGGCCTGGCGGAGCGCCGGGTCCCGGGTGGTGGCGGCCAGGTCGAGCTGTTCCAGGACGTGGTCGCGCAGGCCGACGGCCTCGCCGACGGTGGAGAAGCCGCGGCCGTGCTCGGCCAGGCCGGGGACGGGCGCGGTCCGGGAGACCGCGCCCGGGGCGAGCACCAGGACGTCGTAGTCGAGTTCGACGGGTGCGGGCGGCTCGCCCGGGCCGGCGGCGTCGGCCCAGGCCCGGCGGGTGGCGTGCTCGATCCGGGTGATCCGGGCGGTGAGCACCCGGCACTCGGTGAGCTCCCGGCGCAGCGGCACGACGACGTGCCGGGGGTCGATGGTGCCGGCGGCGACCTCCGCGAGCAGCGGGTGGTAGGTGAGGTAGGCCTGCGGCTCGACCACGGTGAGCTGGACCTCGCCGCGCCGCAGCCGCTCGCGCAGGCCGCGCTGGAGGTGCAGCGCCGCGGACATGCCCGCGCACCCGCCGCCGACGATCAGGATCCTGATGGCACACCTCCCGTCGATGGGGCCCGGCGCCCGCCTTCGACCGGGCATGCCCCCATCACGCCCACCAATAAAGGACCGTCGGCGCCGTCTTGTCCACCATCCGTACTGTGGCGGATGGGGCCGCCGGGACCTCGCGGGGACAGATGTGCCGCCGGGGTCAGTTTCTGACGCACTTTCGGCCTCGAACGACGGTGAACTATGGTCGGATTGTGTGGCGTCGCGGCCACTGCCATGTCAACTGGCGGCGACGCACCGTGGAGCGGCCATTACGGCCAGTTCTAGTGTTGGCGGGAGAACCCGACTGCGGGACCGTGATCCGGGGAAGGGTAGTTCCCGGACAAGGCCCCGAACGGGCGCCGACACGCCGGTCCGATCGCACCGATCGGCCCGGCGGCGCCCGCCGGATCGGGGTCCGGGTGGTCTGCGCGCGGCCGTACCCGCGGTCGGGCGCCACCCGGACGGCACCACCAACGGCACGAGCGATGGGTCATCGGTCATTTCTTTCAGGCTTAGCTGCACCGGGGGGTGCAGGGGCGGGCGACGACAGGGTCCGGAATCGGACGCCTGCGGGGGAGAGTTGGGATGATGGAACAGGAGCGACTGTTGGGGCGAGCGGGTGCGGCACACCCCGGTCAGGGCGTGGTCCCGGAGCAACGCGGCCCCGCCGAGGCGGCCGGGCCGCCCGGGACGGCCGGCGTGTCCGGCGGGCCTGGGGCGAGCGGGACGGCGTACGCGGCGGTCCCGTACCGGGGCGGCGAGATCACACCGGCCGGCGGGCCACCGGGCGCGCGGCTACGGGTCGACGCCCGCCGGAATCTGGAGAGCGTGCTGCGCGCGGCCCGCGAGGTGTTCGGCGAGTTCGGCTACGGCGCGCCGATGGAGGAGGTCGCGCGGCGGGCCGGGGTCGGCGTGGGCACGGTGTACCGGCGCTTCCCGAGCAAGGAGGTGCTGGTCCAGCGGATCGCGGCCGAGGAGGTCGCCTGGCTGACCGCCCAGGCCCGCGAGTCGCTGTACGGCGGCTCGGGGGCGTGGGAGGCGCTGGCCGGCTACCTGGCGCGCGCGGTGTCCACCGGGGCCGGGCGGCTGCTGCCGCCGGAGGCGTTCCGGTACGCCGAGGAGCTGGGGCGGGTGCCCGAGCAGCGCTCGTCGGAACCGGCCGGGCCGGGCGGCGGGTTCGGTTTCCCCCGCTACGAGCCCGTCGGCGGTGAGTCGGCGGCCCCGTCCGGCGGGTTCCCGGACACCGGTCTCGCGGCGACCGAGGCCGAGGCCGAGGCGCTGGTGCTGTCCGGCGGGCGGGTGCTCGCCAC
>NZ_BAAAKJ010000490.1:0-2767 GCF_039527695.1 Kitasatospora putterlickiae | reverse complement strand
CGCGCTCGCGATGCTGCTCGGCGGCCTCGCGGGCGCCGTCCTGGTCCTGCACGGCCACCTCGCCCTCACCCTGGCCCTGGCCGCCCTCCTCCTGCTCGCCACCACCCTCGCCGCCCACCGCCTCTCCACCCCGGACGCCCCCTGGGCGCCGCCGCCCGCGCCGTAGGCCCTCTACTTCGGATCACGCCCGGCGGTCGCTGGTCCGACGTCACCCGAAGGAGAGGGCCCAGCCGTCACCAGGCGTGGTGGTGCAGGGCGACGTGCACGGTGTCCACGAGCTGGATCAGCGCGGCCCGCGCGGTGCCGGTCGGGCAGTGCGCGTCCAGCATCAGGAAGCCGTGCACGGTGCCCTGGTAGCGCATCGCCACCACCGCCACCCCGGCCGCCCGCAGCCGCGCCGCGTAGGCCTCGCCCTCGTCGCGCAGCACGTCGGCCTCGGCGGTGAGCACCAGCGCCGGGGGCAGCCCGGCGAGCTGTTCCAGGGTGGCCCGCAGCGGCGCGCCGGTCGCCTCCCGGCGCCGCCGCGCATCGGGCAGGTAGGCGTCCCAGTACCCGCGCATGTGGTCGCGGTGCAGGAGGTAGCCGGTGGCGAACCGGTGGTAGGAGGGGGTGTCGAAGTCCGCGTCGGTCACCGGGCAGACCAGCACCTGGTGGACCAGCCGGACGTCCCCGCGCTCGCGGGCCAGCAGCGTCAGGGCGGCCACCAGGTTGGCGCCCGCGGAGTCGCCGACGGCGGCCACCCGCTCCCCCGCCAGGCCGATCTCGTGGCCGTGCGCCTGGATCCACCGGACCACGGCGTAGCACTGCTCGACCGCCACCGGGTAGCGGGCGGCGGGCGCCCGCGCGTAGTCGACGAACACCACGGCGGCGTCGGCGCCCAGGGCGACCTCGCGGACCAGCCGGCGGTAGCCCGCGGCCTCGCCGGGCGACCAGCCGAGGCCGGGCAGGAACAGCACCACGGGGCACGGCTCGGCGGCGCCGGCCGGTCTGGTCACCTGGACGGCCACCCGTCCGGCGGGGCCGCACGGCAGGGCGAGCCACTCGGTGGTGGTGCCGCAGGGGTCGTCGGGATCGCCCGCTTCGTCATCCCGGCCGCCGGGCCCGTCGTCGGCGGGGAGCAGCGCGAGCAGGTCCGGCGGTTCCCCCGCCGACCGGTCGGCCGCCCGGGCGGCCAGGAACTCCTGGAGCGCCCGGTCGAGCACCGGTCCCTGGCCGGGAAAGGGGATGGGGTCGGACAACGCTTCGCTCCTGGCTTTCGGTCGGTGGTGCGCGCCGGCTCGTCGGCCGGTCTCGTCAGCCGGCCCGCTCCGCTGATCCACGGGCCCGCCATTCGCGCGGCGGCACGCCGTAGGCGGCGCGGAAGGCGCGGCTGAAGTGTGCCGGATTGACGAACCCCCAGCGCTGCGCGACGGCCGACACCGTCGGCGCGGTGCGGCCGCGCCGGGACAGCTCGCGGGCGCACGCCTCCAGCCGGCGCTGCTGGATGAGCCTGCTCACCGTCACCCCCTCTCCCTCGAAGAGCCGGTGCAGGTAGCGGACGGAGACGTGGTGGGCCTGGGCGATCCGTTCGGGCGCGAGGTCGGGGTCGCCCAGGTGCCGCTCGATGTACTCCCGGATCCGGCGGACCAGGTGCGTGTTGGGGGTGTCCGGCTCGTCCGCCGCCCGGCCGAGGGTGAGCTGGGCGACGAGCGCGCTGAGCAGGTCCGCGACGCTGCCGGCCAGCCGGTCGCCGACCGGCGCGGGGTAGGAGTCGGCGGTGGCGGCGAGGCCGCCGAGGAAGGAGAGCAGCACCGGTCCGCATCCGTCGGCGGGGCCGACGGCCGTCGCCGAGACCCGCCGCAGGTCGTGTTCCGGCACGCCCAGCAGCCGGCGCGGCAGGTGGAACAGGTGGGTGCGGAAGCGCTCGGGGTAGTCGAAGGCGTACGGGCGCGCGGTGTCGTAGAGGACGAGCCCGCCGGCCGCGACCTCCGCCCGGCGGCCGTCCTGCTCCAGCACGGCCCGGCCCGACACCTGCACGCCGACTCCGACGTGCGGTTCGCCGCACGGGATCCGGGCGATCAGCGCGGCCGTGCGGGCGAACCGGGCGGCGTCCGCCTCCAGCGTGGAGACCCGGACGTGGCCGAGCCGGTGCGAGACCAGCCGCCCGTCGAACGGCAGGCCGGTGCGCGGGTGCAGCTCGACCGGCACCAGCGTCCGCGACACCGCCCCGCCCAGGTACGCCGCCTTCTCGCCGTCCGGGACCGCCGCGGTCGTCACCGTCACGCCCATCTGACCGCCCTTCCGTCGATTCCCTGCCCGTTCAGCCTGACCGAAGGGGCAGGCGGTGGGTTAGGTCATCTGACTGCCGTACCGGGCGGTGGCCCCGGCGGCGGGTGGGTCAGCCGGGTTGGACGGTCTGCGCGAGGGCGTGGGCGAGGGCCGCGCGCGAGGTGATGCCGAGCTTGGGGAAGATCTTGTAGAGGTGCGCCGCCACGGTGCGCGGCGACAGCTGGAGCCGCTGGCCGATCTCCTTGTTGGTCAGACCGGTCGCGGCCATCCGGGCGATCCGCAGCTCCTGGCCGGTCAGCAGGGCCGGGGCGGACGGGGCCGCGGCCGGTCCGCGCTGGGGCGGGACCACCAGGTCGCCCGCCGCGCGCAGCTCCTCCTCGCACTGGGCCGCCCACGGCCCGGCCCCCAGCCGGCGGAAGACGTGATGGGCCGCGCGCAGCACCTCCCGGGCGCCCGCGCGGTGGCGGCGGCGCAGCCAGGAGCCGTGGGCGAGCCGCAG
>NZ_BAAAKJ010000489.1:0-17899 GCF_039527695.1 Kitasatospora putterlickiae | reverse complement strand
CCGTCCCGGTGCCGCCCGCCGGTGTGCGCCCGCGCCGGCCGGCCGGCCCGTAGGTGCCGAGCAGCGCGACTCCGGCGACCGGCACGCCGGTGCGGGAGAGCAGTTCGGCGACCCGGTCGGCCTGTTCCGGCGTGACGTTTCCGCTGCGCACGGTCACCAGCACCGCGTCCGCGTGCTGCACCAGGTCGTAGGCGTCGTTGGCGTGCAGCAGCGGTGAGGTGTCGACCAGGATGACGTCCGCGTGCCGCCGGGCCCGGCGCAGCACCTCGCCGGCCCGCAGCACCAGTGCCGCCGGATAGGCGGTGGTGTTGCCGCCGGTGATCAGCGAGACGCCGTCGACGTTGGTCGGCCGGACCAGGTCGTCCAGCTCGCCGAGCCGTTCGCCGCTGAGCAGTTCGGCCATGCCGGGGCCGTCGCCGACGCCGAGCTGGGCGTGCAGCTGCGGGTGGCGGAAGTCGCAGTCGAGCACCAGCACCTCGCGGCCGGTCTCGGCGAGCGCGGCGGCCAGGTTGGCGATGGTGGTGGTGCGGCCGTCGCGGCTGCCGCCGGAGGCGACCAGGACCACCGGCGCGGGCTCGGCGAGCCGGCGCGCCACGGTCCGCACCGGGTCCCGGTCCTCGCCGCCGGCCGGGCGGGCCAGCGAGTCGGGGCCGGTGAGCAGCAGCGTCGAGCGCAGCGAGCGGTACGCCTCGGAGGCCGGATGGGACGGCCGGGCGCGCACCAGCGGCTCGCGCACCCGGCGCTGACGGCGCGACAGCTGCGGCACCTCGCCGATCACCGGCAGGTTGAACGCCTCCTCGACGGCGTTGCGGGTGCGCAGCCTGGTGTCCATCCGGCTGAGCATCAGCGCCGCGACGACGCCGAGCGCCAGGCCGAGCGCCACCGCGAGGCCGAGCCGCACGCCCCGGCTGGGGGAGGAGAGCAGGTTGCCGGTGCCCTGGCGGGCGTCGATGCTGCCCCACTGCTGGATGGCGTCGGTCTGGGCGCTGTTGGCCAGCTTGCTGATCGTGGTGAGGGTGGTGGTCAGCGAGGTGTTGGCGGCGGTCAGCTTGGGCTGGAGCTTGGGCTGGTCGGCGGCCGAGGACCGGTTGAACTGGGCCTGGATCTCGTTCAGTTGCTGCTGCTGCGCGTCCGCCTGGGCCTGCAGCTTCTTGATCGTCTCGGCGGCGCTGCGGGCCGACTCGTCGCTGTAGCCCTTGATGATGGCCGCCGAGTAGGCGGTGGCCAGGTCGGAGCAGGACTGCCTGGTCGGGCCGGTGGTGGCGATGGTCAGCATCTGGGGGCTGTCGGCGGTGACGGTCCGGCGGGCGATCACCTCGGCGGCGTCGGCCATGCCGAGGGCCCTGGCGGCGGCGGCCGAGACGTCCGCGCCCTGCGCGTAGGAGAGCACCTGGTCGGCGCGGACGGTGTCGCCCGCGCCGGCGACCGGGGTGATCGCGACCTTGCACGTCCATTTGGCGTTGTCCACCGTGTCGCCGGCCGGGGTGAGCAGCCAGCCGACGACCAGCGCGGCGAGCGTGCAGCCGGCGAGCAGCCGCCAGTAGCGCCGCAGGACGGTGAAGTGGTTTGCCGGTTCCACCGGTTGGATCCCCTCGCGTTCGTGGTGCGGTGGTGCTGTCAGCGCCTGTCACGCCCCGGGCGGGAACGCGGCGGGTCACGGGTACCGCTGGGGTGTCACGCCCCTGGGCGCGGGCGTGACCGGAAGGCCCTCGCGGGCACGGTGGAATCCCTCGGCCGGTGTCGCAACCCGCCCCCCTGACGACTCGCGGCCAACGTCTCGACGACGCGCTCCCCACGGCGTGGCCCGGCCCCGGCGGTGCGCCGTGAACGGCGCAGGCCGACCGCCGCCCCCGCCGGTCCCCCTTGCGATGCTTCCCGAGCCCCGACGTGCGGCGCAACCGCTTTGCCGATACTCGTCCGGGAGATCCCGCGGGACCGGGCCCGGACCGCCGGGATCCGGACAGACCGGCCCGGCGGCGGGTGCCGGCGGGTGCGCTCAGACCGTCCGCAGCCGCAGCGAGCGCTCGTAGAACTCCACCATCTGCGCCGACACCTGGTGCAGCGTGAACGAGGTCAGGAACCGGGCCCGCGCCGCCTTCGCCCGTACCCGCGCCGAGGCCCGGTCCTCCAGGGTGTCGGTCAGCGCCGCCGCCAGCGCGGCCGGCCGCTCCGGTGTCACCAGCCGCGCGTAGTCCTCCGAGCCGACCGTCTCGCGCAGCGCCGGCACGTCGGCGGCGACCAGCGGCACCCCGACCCCCATCGCCTCCATCGCCGCGCTGCCCAGCCCCTCCCAGCGGGACGGCACGGCGAACGCGTCGGAGGCCGCCATCAGGTCGAACACGTCGTCCCTCGGCCCGAGGAAGCGCACCCCGCCGGTCGCCGCGGCCAGCGCCCGCAGCCGCGCGGTCTCCCCGCCCTCGCTGCCGGCCAGCAGCAGCACCGCCTCCGGCTCCGCGCGCAGCACCTGAGGCCAGGCCTCCAGCAGCACGTCCAGGCCCTTCTGGTACTGCTGACGGGCCGCCGCCAGCACCACCGGCACGTCCGCCGGCAGCTCCAGGCCCGTGCGCACGGCGGCCCGCCGGTCCGGCGTCACCGTGCCGAGGAGCTCCGGGTCGCGCCCGCGCGGCACCACGTCGATCCGCTGGGCCGGCACCCGCAGCCGGCGGGCCATCGCCCCGGCCACGTAGCGGGTCAGCGCGTGGAAGCGCCGGGTGCCCTGCGCGGTCGCCGCGTCCACCGTCTGCGCGGCCCGCACCTTCCACGGGCTCAGCCCGCGCGCGTTGCGGTGCTCCGGCCCGTACGACGCGTTGACCAGGCTGGTCACCACCGGGGTGCGGGCGGCCAGCGCGGCGGCCCGGCCGAGCACGTCCGACTCGTAGAGCGTGGTGTGCACCAGGTCCGGGCGGCGCTCGCGGACCAGCCGGTGCAGGGCGGCGGCGGTGCGCCCCCGGGTGGGCCGGCCGACCCCGAAGACGTCGGCCCCGGCCGAGGTGAGCTCCGGCTGGAAGCCGCCGGGGGAGTCCTTGAGGTAGGCGACGTCGAGCTTCACCCCGGCCCGCACCAACTGGGGGGCCATCGCCACCAGACCCTGCTCGGCCCCGCCGACCCGGCTCACGCTGTCGATCACATAGAGCACATGCACAGGCCCAACCCCCGCCCTCCTGGGCACGCCCGGTCTCCCGTGCCGGGACGGCGCCCTGACTGCCGCTCAGCATCGCAGGTCGCGACCGGCGCCCGCCAGCGATTCGGTCACACCGGGAGCGGCCGCGGCGGGCCGGTGCCGAACCGTCAGGGGGCGGACGACAGCGCTCATCAGGGCGCGCCACCCCCCTGCGGGGCGTACGACGGCTCACTTCCGGCGCCCTCCGGGGGTACCCGCGCTGGCGTGCGGACCACCGCCGGGTTGCGCGAAGGGGTCGTCCCAGGCCGGAGGCTGTGCCAAGGTCTGTCCCATGCCTGAAGCGACACCGGTCAGGACGGCCGGAACCCGCCCCCGCATCCTCCACCTCATCACGGATCCACGCCGCCGCGGCGCCCAGAGCCTCGCCCGCGACCTCCACCACGAACTGCGCCGCCGGGGCCAGGCCTCCGCCCTGCGCGCCCTCGCCCCGCACCCGGACGCCCACCCGGACGCCCCCGACACCCGCGCCACCACCGTGCTCGGCCCCGGCCGGCTCCACCCCCGCACCCTCAGCGCGCTGCGCGCCGCCGCCCGCACCGCCGACCTCGTCGTCGCCCACGGATCCTCCACCCTCCCCGCCTGCGCCCTCGCCCTCGCCGGCACCCGCACCCCGTTCGTCTACGTCTCCATCGGCGACCCCCGGCACTGGACGGCCGGCCCGGTCCGCCGGCTGCGCACCGGCGCCCTGCTGCACCGCGCCGCCGCCGTCACCGCGCTCGCCGACGGGGCCCGAGACGTGCTCGTCGAACGCTTCCGGCTGCCCGCCGCCGGCGTCCGCACCATCCCCAACGCCCGCGCCGCCGACCGCTACCCGCCCGCCCGGGACGAGGCCGACCGGCGCGCCGCCCGGCAGGGCCTGGGCCTGCCGCCGGACGGCCTGCTGGTCGCCTGGCTCGGCGCGATCGCCCCCGAGAAGCGCCTCGACCTCGCCCTCGACGCCCTCGACCGGCTCCCCGACGTGCGCCTCGCCGTGGCGGGCGACGGCCCGCAACGCTCCGCTCTGGAGCGACATCCGGCCGCCGCCCGGGCCCACTTCCTGGGCACCCTGGCCGACCCGGCCCCGCTCTACCGGGCCGCCGACGCCGTGTTGCTCACCAGCGACAGCGAGGGTGTGCCCGGGGTGCTGATCGAGGCCGCGCTGGCCGGCCTGCCGGCCGTCGCCACCGACGTCGGCTGGGTCGGCTCGGTGGTCCAGGACGGCACCACCGGCGCGCTGGTCGCCCCCGACGACCCGCCCGCCCTCGCCGAGGCGCTGGCCAAGGTGCTGGCCGGCGACCGCACCCGCCTCGGCGCCGCCGCCCGCGCCCACGCGCTGGCCCACTGCGACCTGGACGTGGTGGCCGACGCCTGGCAGCGCCTGTTCACGGAGGTCTGCGAGCGCGGCCGACCGCTCGGACGCGGCTGACGCGTCCCGGTGCGCCGGGCCGGGTGCGCTGTTCAGGCGAATCCCGGCCCGACGCACCGGGACGACTGGCCGCTGACGCTCCGTCGCGGGTCACACTCCCCGTGTGAAGTCGATCCTTCGAACCACCCTGCTGCTGGCCGTCGCCGCCGGGATCGCCGCATCCCCGCTCCAGGCCGCCGCCGCCAGCCACCAGCCGGCCCGCGAGGGCTCCCCGTTCTCCCGCCTCGACACCATCCAGCCGGTGCGCGAGAGCGCCCGCACCGAGGCGCTGGAGTTCTTCTGGTACGACTGCGGGCACTCCCAGGCGCTGGAGCAGCCGCTCCAGGCCTGGACCGAGCGCCACCGCGCGGACGTCGACCTGCGCCGCGTGCCGGCCATCTGGCCGGGCAGCCGCGAGGAGACCGTGCAGCGCGGCCACGCCCGGCTCTACTACACCCTGGAGCGCCTCGGCCTGGTCGAGCGTCTGCAGACCGCCGCCTTCCGGGCCGTCCACACCAACGAGCAGGACCTCACCACCGAGGACACCGCCGCCGCCTGGGTGCAGACCCAGAGCGTCGACCAGCAGCGCTTCCGCGAGGTCTACCGCTCGGAGGAGGTGGCCAGGTCGGTCGACGAGGCCGCCCAGCTGTTCGTCCGCCACGGCATCCAGGAGCTGCCGACCGTGGTCGTCCAGGGCGAGGAGCGCACCTCGCCGACCAGCGCGGGCGGCGTCGAGGCGATGCCCGAGGCGCTGGACCGCCTCGTCGCCCAGGACCAGCAGCGCCACCCGCGCTCCCACGCCTGGATCTGATCCGGCGTCACCTCCTCCCCTGACCGCCCCGGGCGGGTCGGCCGCACCCGCGGCCGGCCCGCCCTCTTCCGTGCGGGCGGCCCGCTTTCGGCCTTCCGGCAGGCGGGGATCCGCTCACCTTCACCGAACCGACCCCCCGTGGCCACACTCTGTGCCAGAGTGGGGCCGGGCCGCGCCGGGGAGGCGTCGAACGCCGCCGCGACGGGCCCGCTTCTCGATACCGCCGGTACCGGAGAGGGCAGGTGTCCGTGGGGGGACAACGCGCGCCGCTCGTCGACGAGCGCGACAGCCAGACAACGCAGGCCCCGGGGCGACGCCCGCCGGCCGCCGACGGGCCGCCGCCCGAACTGATCTTCAAACGCCGGCTCCGCCCGGCCCAGGTGGCCCGCGAGCTGTGGGGCGCCCGTGAACTCGTCCGCGCGCTCGCCGAACGCGACCTGCGCGCCCGCTACAAGCAGGCCGTGCTCGGCTTCGCCTGGGCGGTGCTCACCCCGCTCGCGCTGTGCGCCATCTTCACCCTGGTCTTCCGCCGCGCCGTGCACGTCGACACCGAGGGCGCCGCGTACCCGCTGTTCGCCTACGTCGGCCTGGTCGTCTGGCAGTTCTTCAGCAACACCATGAACCAGGGCGCGCTGAGCCTGGCCAACAACCTCAGCCTGCTCAACAAGGTGTACTGCCCGCGCGAGGTCTTCCCGCTCGCCACCATGCTGGTCGCCGCCGTCGACATGCTGATCGGCACCGCCGTGCTGGGCCTGCTGTTCCTGATCTTCTGGACCGCCCCCGCGGCGACCTTCCTGTGGGTGGTGCCGCTGCTGGGCATCCAGTTCGCCTTCACCTACGGCATCGCCCTGGTCCTGTCGGTGGCCGTGGTGTACCTGCGCGACGTGCGCCACCTGCTCCCGATCATCACCCAGATGGGCGTCTTCGCCACCCCCGTCGCCTACCCGCTGGCCCAGATCCCGGAGCGCCTCCAGGAGGTGTACGTCGGCGTGAACCCGCTCGGCGCCGTGATCGAGGGCTACCGCGACGCCCTGCTGTACGGCCACGCGCCCGACACCGCGATGACCGTGATCGCCGCGGTCTCCTCGGTGGTGTTCCTGGTCGGCGGCTACCTGCTGTTCAAGAAGCTGGAGACGGGGATCGCCGATGTCGCCTAGCCAGACCCTCCCGCTGGGGACCATCCGCACCGAGCAGGTGTGGAAGCGCTTCAAGGCCGACCAGCAGCGGATGCTGCTGCGCGACAAGGTCGACGCGATGGCCCGCCGGCTGCGCGGCGAGAAGGGCGAGGACTGGCGCTGGGCGCTGCGCGACATCTCGATGCACATCGAGCCGGGCGACTCGGTCGGCCTGATCGGCTCCAACGGCTCGGGCAAGTCCACCCTGCTCAAGATGCTGACCCGGGTGATGTACCCCTACGGCGGGGTGATCGACGTGCGCGGCCGGATCGGCGCGCTGATCGAGATCCGGGCCGGCATCCACCCCGACCTGACCGGCCGGGAGAACATCTACCTGTTCGGCGCGCTGCTCGGGCTGCGCCGGCGCGAGGTGGCCACCCGCTTCGACGACATCGTGGAGTTCGCCCGGCTCGGCGGGGCCATCGACCGGCAGGTGAAGTTCTACTCCTCCGGCATGCAGATGCGCCTGGGCTTCGCCGTCGCCGCCTACCTGGAGCCGCACGTGCTGCTGGTGGACGAGGTGCTGGCGGTCGGCGACGCGGTGTTCCAGCAGCGCTGCCTGGACCGCATGCGCGAGGTCGCCGAGCAGGGCACCACCATCGTCTTCGTCTCGCACGACCTGCCCGCCGTGGAGTCCATCTGCCGGCGCGGCATCTGGCTGGAGCAGGGCTCGATCCGGGTGGACGCCGGGATCAAGGAGGCGATGGCCGGCTACCGCGACTCCATCGAGGCACAGTCCGAGGCGGGCGGGCGCACCGGCGAGCCGATCCAGCTGCTCAAGCACGAGGTGCGCGGCGAGGAGCGGGAGAGCCTCACCACCGACGAGCCGATGACCGTCGAGCTGACCCTGGGCGGCGACTACCGGGGTGACGCGACCCTGCACCTGGGCGTCAGCGAGGGCACCTCCAGCCCGATCTTCCAGATCAGCCACGAGGTCCGGCTGACCGGCGGGGACCGCCGGGTGTCCTGCGTGATCCCCCGGCTGCCGCTGCCGCGCGGCCGCTACACGCTCTGGGCGGGCGTCTACAGCATCGGCAGGACCGACGGCGGCACGCTGATGAGCTGGCACTCCACCGGCCAGTTCGACGTGTTCGGACCGATGCTGGACTCCCCGCCGCGCGCCGTCGTGCTGGCCGCGCCGGTGTTCGTCCCGCACCACTGGGAGGAGTGAGGCGTGCGACCGGTCCGGGTGCTCGTCCATCTCAACAACCTGGCCCTGGGCGGCGCCCAGCTGAACGCGGTCGACATCGCCCGCACCATGCGCGACCGGGGCCACGACCCGGTGCTCTTCGCCCAGGGCGTGGCCGGCCCGGCGCCGCTGGTCGACGTCGCCGCCGGGCACGGCCTGGACGTGGTGGTGGCGGGCGGGCCCGACACCCCGCATGCCGAGGTCCGGCGCCGGCTGGGGCGGCTGGCCGCCGAGCACGGCAGCCAGCTGCTGCACGCCTGGGAGGTCAGGGCGGCCCGCAACTCCTACTTCGGGCCCGGGCGGTTCGGCCGGCTGCCGGTGGTCACCACCTTCTACGGCATCCGGATGCTGCGCGGCCTGCCCCGGCACCAGCCGCTGGTCCTGGGCCTGGGCGCGCTGATGGGCGACGGCCGGGCCTTCGGCCACCGGGACGTCAGCCTGATCGAGCCGCCGGTGAACACCGCCACCGACGCCCCCGGGCTGGTCGACGGGGCGGCGTTCCGGCGCGAACACGGCATCGGGGACGACGAGTTGCTGCTGGCCATCGTCACCCGGCTGGTCCCCGCGCTGGAGAAGGACGCCGGCGCGGAGCTCACCGTGGACGCCGTCCGGCGGCTGGACGACCCCCGGGTGCGCCTGGTGATCGTCGGCGCCGGCCCCAGCCTGGAGCCGCTGCGCGCCCGCGCGGCCGCCGCCAACGCGGAGCTCGGACGCCCGGCGGTACTGGTCCCCGGGCAGCTGGCCGATCCGCGGCCGGCGTACCAGGCCGCCGACATCGTCCTCGGCATGGGCGGTTCGGCGCTGCGCGGCCTCGCCTTCGGCAAGCCGGTGGTGGTGCACGGCGCGGCCGGCTACACCGCCGTGCACGAGCCGGGCCCGCTGGTCGAGCCGCACGCCTCGCGCTGCATGTACGGCTTCGGCGACGGCTCGCGCGCGCCCGAGGCGCTGGTGGGCCAGCTGCGCGGGCTGCTCGACGACCCGGCGCACCGCGCCGAGCTGGGCGACTGGGGGAGGCGGTGGGTGGTCGGGCGGTTCTCGCTGGAGAGCGTCACCACCACCTTCGAGGAGCTCTACGCCCGGGTGCTGGCGCGCCCGGCCAGGGCGGTGGGCTGGCTGAAGGACCTGGAGCAGATGACCCGGTACGAGTTCACCAAGCCGGCCGCGCTGCGGCTGCTGGGACGGTGACGCCCGCTCAGCTCTTTCCCTAACTAGTGCTCAAGTGTTTAATGGTTAGCATGAGCGAGCTGACGATCCCGCACGTCCACCACCGCTACGCCGACGTCGACGGTCTGCGCGTCTTCTACCGGGAGACCGGGCCGGCCGACGCCCCCGTTCTCCTGCTGCTGCACGGCTTCCCGTCCGCCTCCCACCAGTTCCGCCGGCTGTTCGACGCGCTCGGCACCCGCTACCGGCTGATCGCCCCCGACTACCCGGGCTTCGGCCACAGCGACAGCCCCGCCCCCGACGCCTTCCGCTACCGCTTCGACACCCTCGCCGACGTCGTCGAGGGCTTCTGCCGGGCCCTCGGCCTCGACCGGTTCGCCCTCTACGTCTTCGACTTCGGCGCCCCCGTCGGCCTGCGGCTCGCCACCCGCCACCCCGAGTGGATCACCGGCCTGGTCGTCCAGAACGGCAACGCCTACGAGGAGGGGCTCTCCGAGCAGGCCCGCGCGTACATCGCCGACCGCCCCGGCGTCGAGGGCGCCGACGAACGCGTCCGCGCCATCCTCACCCTGGAGACGACCCGCTTCCAGTACGAGAGCGGCACCGGCGACCCCACCCTGGTCGCCCCCGACGGCTGGACCCTCGACCAGCACCACCTCGACCGGCCCGGCCGCAAGGACATCCAGGTCGAACTCGCCCTCGACTACCACCGCAACGTCGAGCTCTACCCCGTCTGGCAGGAGTGGCTGCGCACCCACCGCCCGCCCACGCTGATCGTCTGGGGCCGCGACGACCCGTTCTTCACCGAACCCGGCGCCCGCGCCTACCTGCGCGACGTGCCCGACGCCGAACTGCACGTCTTCGACACCGGCCACTTCGCCCTGGAGGAGAAGCTGCCCGAGATCGCGCCGCTGATCGACGACTTCCTCGCCCGCACGCGGAAGTAGCGGCGGCGCCGGGGCAGTTCAGTCCCGGCGCAGCACCAGGACGACGAAGCCGAGCGTCCCCCGGTAGCCGTGCAGCCACTCGGCGCGGTGCAGGTCGGCCGCCGCCCGGGCGTCCGCCGCGTCCGGGTGCTCCGGGTGGTCCAGCGCCCACTGCGCGAGCGAGCCGGTCCAGGAGAACTCGTAGTCGTCCCACTCCTGTTGGCTGCTCACCCGGCCGTACACGGGCGTCCAGCCGTCCGCCACCACCCGGTCGACGGTGGTCGCGAGGTTCGCGTACTCCTCGCGCGCCGCGCCCAGGCCGGCCAGCGCCGCCGAGGAGGGCTCGCGCTCCCAGAAGGCCTCGCCCACCAGTACCCGGCCGCCCGGGGCCAGGTGCCGCCGGGCCGCGTCCAGCGTCGGCAGCAGCCCGCCGAAGGCGTGCGTGGCGCCGACGTTCAGGACCAGCTCGAAGGGCTCCCGGTCGGTGAACTCCCGGGCGTCCAGGTGGTGCAGTCCGATCCGCCGCTGCACGCCCAGCGCCTCCGCCGACTCCCGGGCCCAGGTCAGCGCCGCCGTGTCCAGGTCCACCCCGACCGCCCGCCAGCGCGGCCGCGCCGCCAGCGCCCGCAGCAGCCAGACGCCCTGCCCGCAGCCCAGGTCCAGGGCCCGCCCCTCCTCCTCCGGGGCCAGCGCCCGCTCCAGCAGCTCGGCCACCGAGCCGTCGGAGAGCGGCGCGGCGACCGGGTGGTGGGCGTGCGCGAGCCGGGAGATCGTCTGACGGTCCATTCGAACAGTGTGGACCAGGCGGGATCAGTACGTCCGGCCTTTCCAGGCGGCGCCCCGGCCGCGCCAGTGCCGCACTGCCGAGTCGACGGTCATCAGCAGGTAGAGCGAGGCGGTGAACGGCAGTAGCAGGGCGGCCGGCGGCGGCTGCCGGTAGTAGCGCAGCATCGGCACGAAGGTGCCCGCCATCAGCGCCCAGGCCGCCCCGCCCGCCGCCGCCACCGGCCAGGCGCCCGCCACGAGCCCCGCCACCGTGGCCACCGGCGGGACCAGGTACACCAGCGCCAGCCCCAGCACCGTCCCCAGCAGCAGCACCGGCGAGTGCCGCAACTGGGCGTACGCGCTGCGCGACACCATCCGCCACAGCTGCTCAAGGCGCGGATACGGCCGCACGCTGTCCACCTGCTCCGCCAGCCCCAGCCAGATCCGGCCCCCGGCCGACTTCACCGCCCGGGCCAGCGACACGTCGTCGATCACCGCGCCCCGGATCGCCGCCACCCCGCCCGCCCGCTCCAGCGCCTCCCGCCGCACCAGCGAGCAGCCGCCCGCCGCCGCGGCCGTCCGCGCACCGGGCCGGTTGCTCCACCGGAACGGGTACAGCTGGGCGAAGAAGTACACGAAGGCCGGCACGATCAGCCGCTCCCAGCCCGTCTCCACCCGCAGCCGGGCCATCTGCGACACCAGGTCCAGCCGGCCGCTCTCCGCCGCGGCCACCAGCTCCGCCAGCGAGTCCGGGCCGTGCGCGATGTCCGCGTCGGTCAACAGCAGGTACTCGGCGTCCGGACCGGCCAGCTCCACCCCGTGCCGCAGCGCCCACAGCTTGCCGGTCCACCCCGGCGGCAGCGGGGGAGGGGAGGTCACCGTCAGCTCCAGACCCCCCGGGGCGGCGAGCGAGCGCGCCAGCGCGCCCGTCCCGTCCGTGCTGTGGTCGTCCACCAGCACCACCCGGGCCCGCCCCGGGTACTTCTGCGCCAGCAGGCTCGGCAGCGACACCGGCAGCACCCCGGCCTCGTCCCGGGCCGGCACCACCACCGCCACCTGCGGCCAGCGCTCCGGCGGCCGGCGCGGCGGCAGCCGCACGTCGGTGCGCCAGAACAACCCGTGGCAGCCCGCCAGCCAGAGCCAGACCAGCAGGGAGAGCACGGCGATCCACAGCAGGACGGTCACCCGGGCAGTCTGCCGCACGAGGGGGCCGGCGTGGGCCATCGACTAAAGTCTTGACCCGTGAAGATCGCACTGATGGACTCGGGAATCGGCCTGCTGGCCGCCGCCGCCGCACTCCGGACGATGCGACCGGACGTCGACCTGGTGCTCTCCTCCAACCCCGCCTCGATGCCCTGGGGCCCGCAGACGCCCGAGCGGATCACCGAACTCGCCCTCGGCTGCGCCCGGGCCGCCGCCGAGTACCGGCCGGACGCGCTGATCGTCGCCTGCAACACCGCCTCCGTCCACGCGCTCGCCGCCCTCCGGGCCGAACTGGAGCCCGGACTGCCGGTCATCGGCACCGTCCCGGCGATCAAGCCGGCCACCGCGCACGGTGGCCCGGTCGCCATCTGGGCCACCCCCGCCACCACCGGCAGCGCCTACCAGCGCGGGCTGATCCGCGACTTCGCCGGCGCGACCGCCGTCACCGAGGTCGCCTGCCCCGGGCTCGCCGACGCCGTCGAGCACGGCGACGACGCGGCCATCGAGGCGGCCATCGCCGCCGCGGCCGCCCGCACCCCGGCCGGCACGGCGGCCGTCGTCCTGGGCTGCACCCACTACGAGCTGGTCGCCGACCGCATCCGCACCGCCGTCGCCCCGACCGCCCTCCCGTCGCTGACCCTGCACGGCTCCGCCGAACCGGTCGCCGCCCAGGCGCTGCGCCGCGTCTCCGACCCCACCCGCGAGGGCACCGCCACCCTCACCGTCCTCCACGCCGGCACCCCCACCACCCTCCCCGCCGCCGCCCTCACCTACCCCCAAACCCTCCCCCTCACCGCCGCCCCCACCCCCTGACCCCCACCCCACGCCCCGAGGGCAGCCGGGCGTGGCCGCAGCGGCGCAGGAAGTCGGCGGGCCCGACTTCTGCTGGTTCGGCATTGCGGTTTCGTGGGTGCCTCAGTCCGGTGGCCCAGCCGGTGAGCTGACCCGTGCCCCCGATCTTTGCTGCCCCCGGCAGACCTGGTGAGGCCACTTGAGCGCTGGCAGCCAGCCCGTGATCCAAACGCTGCGCCGCGCGACGTGGCCGTCTGCGGCCGTGGCGGCACAGGAAGTCGGCGGGTCCGACTTCTGGCGGTTGGTGCTGCTGCGGGCGGTCGGCGGCCTCAGATCGCGTGCCCCGGTGGCCGCTCGGGAGGCGGTGGGATGCGGTCGTCTGGGAGTGGGAAGTCGGCGGGTCCGACTTCTGGAGGTTCGGGGGTTCCGGCATGTGGCAGCTGCTGTGATGGCGGGGCGTGGGGGCCGGTCCGTGACTCCTTGATGCCCACTGTGGCCCCGGGCCCCTCGGCGGGTCGGCGTGGGGTGGCCGGGGGTCGGCGGGGCCGGGGCGGTGAGGTGTGGCGCTTGGGTGAGGGGCGCAGGAAGTCGGTGGGGCGACTTCCTGCGCGGGGAGGGGAGGGTCAGGCGGCGTGGCCGCGCCAGCGGCGGTAGGCGGGTTCGAGGCCGGAGAGGATGGTGTCGAACCGGCGGGTGCTGGTCGTCGAGTCCACCTGGAGGCGGCTGATCTGGAGAGGGTGGGAGGGGAGCCGGGGGCCGAGGCGGTGGTCGGAGAGGAAGCCGAGGCGGTAGCCCAGCTCCTGGAGGACGGTTTCGGCCCGGACGTCGTGGCCGCCGTCCGGGTAGGCGAAGGCGATCGGGGGGTCGCCGAGCCAGCGGGTGAGGGCTTCGTGGGCGCCGGTGATCTCCGCGCGGACGGTGGCGTCGTCGCAGCGGCCCAGGCAGGGGTGGCCCTGGGTGTGGTTGCCGATGGCGACGCCGCCCGCGCGGAGTGCGAGCAGGTCGGCGGGGGTGAGCTGTTCCTGGCCGGGCGGGCGGCGGTCGGCGCTGACCCGCAGCTCGTGGAGGCTGCGCCGGCGGTCCGGGTCGGGCATCGCCTTGAGCCGGCGGAGCAGTTGCGAGGGGTGCCCGCAGTCGAGCGAGCGGGCGCGTCCGCCGTGCCGGGCGAGGAAGTCGGCCTCGTGCCACCAGAACGGCTTCTCGGTGCCGATCAGCTCGGAGATGACGAAGGCGGCGGCCGGGATGCCGCGTTCGATCAGCGCGGGCAGCGCATGGGTGAGGACGCTGCGGTCGGCGTCGTCGAAGGTGACCAGGACGCTGCGGGCGGGCAGCGGGCGCCGTTCGGTGACGGCCTGCTGGACGGACGCCAGCGAGACCGGGGTCGCGAGTCTTCGCAGCCGGTCCAGCTGGGCGCCGAAGGAGCGCGGGTCGGTCACGCCGTGGTAGGCGAGCACGGCGAGCCGCTGCGCGGCCCGGGCGCGGAAGAGCGGCTGGACGGGGGCGAACCGCAGCCACTCACCGCGCGCGTCGGGCGGGGAGCAGGTCCGGGTGGCGGTGGACCGCAGGGCGCGGCCGCCAGGCGGGAGGACCGGCGGGAGGTCGGCCGGTGAGGTGACGATCGGCTGCCCGTCGGTCGTCACGGTGGCGGCCCCGGGGGGTGTGCCGGTGGTCGGCGGGGGCCACAGGTCCGACAGGGCGGTCACCGTGGCCCTGGTCCGGGCCGTGGGGCTGGAGGTCGATGTCGTGGAATGGGACTGCGGCACGGTTCCCCCTCGGTCGCCGATGCGGCGTGGCGGTACCGCCGGAGGACGGAGCCCGGCCTCCGACTCCAGGGCACGGCGGCTCCGCCCCCTGGGTATTCCGGCCCGCGGCGGGGACTCCCAACCCGCACCGCGGACGGCTCCTGGATCGCTCAATGTAATGGAGACAGCTACGCCTCGTTGAGGGTTGTACTGGACCGGCAAGGTTTTTTCGGAGCCCGGGAACAATTCCGGAACAAGCCCGGAACGACCCCGGGACGGTTCCTGAACATCACCCCGAACACCCGCCACTCCCGGGCCCTTCCGTCACCGAAAGTGGTCGCCCGATCGCCGCTCGCATGCTGCCGGCGGGGCGGCTCCGGGGTACCTTGGGCTCATGGCAGATGCGGAACGTGATCACGTCCACCCGCACGGCGCGACCCGGATGGCCCGGTACTGTCACGGCGGGCCGCTGGTCACCCACCAGGTGCCGCTCGCGCTGGTGGGTCTGGCCTGCCTCGCGCTGGGGATCGTGGTGGCGGTCGTGATTCCGGACAGTGACGGTCCGGCCTGGGCGATGGCGGTGGCCGGGTGCCTCGCGGCGGGTGTGCTGCTGCTCGGCCGGATCGGCTTCGCGCTGTTCCGCCGCCGCCGCGCGGCGACCTGAGCGCGGAACGCACGGGAAACCGCTCAAACCCCGATCACCCGATCGAGTCCAACCGGTCAGATCGGCGGGTTTTCGGCCCATCTGCCAACTCCTTCTCGCTTCTTTCACAATTCCGGGGCACCAGCCCCACAGTTCCCCCTACTGTGATGACCGTCCGGGGCGCCAACCGCGCCGGATGCGAGGCCACTTGACGGCGCCGGGGAGGGCGCCGCAGAGGGGGGAACGATGAGCGGCACCGCCGTGTCCGGAACGGCCCCGGCCAGCGGGGGGATCCGGGCCCAGGTGAAGCGACAGCTGGCGCGCCGGGTCGGAACCAGGCCCGGCGAGGGCGCCACCGTGCTGATCTACCACCGGGTGGGCGGCGGGAGCCCCGACGAGCTGGACGTGTCCGCCGCCGACTTCGCCGCCCAGGCCGACCTGCTCGCCGCGCTGCCGCCCGGCCGGGTGGTCCCGCTGGACGAGGCCACCGACCGGATCGAGGCCGGGCGCGCCACCCCGAGTGTCGTCCTCACCTTCGACGACGGTTTCGCGGACGTCTACGACAACGCCTGGCCGCTGCTGCGCGAACGCCGGCTGCCGTTCACCGTCTACCTGGCCAGCGGCCACGTCGGCGGCGAGATGCGCTGGGAGGGCTCGACCGCGAAGACGACCGGCGCCCCCGCGCTCAGCTGGACGCAACTGCGCGAGATGACCGCCTCCGGCCTGTGCACGGTCGCCAACCACACCCGCACCCACGCCCGCCCCGAACTGCTCTCCACCGCCGAGCTGGACGCCTGCAACGACGACGTCGAGGAGCACCTCGGCGTCCGCCCCCACCACTACGCCTACACCTGGGGCGTGCCGGTCCCGCACATGGAACCGGCCCTGCGGGCCCGCTTCCGGACCGCCGCCACCGGCCAGGTCGGCCGCAACACCCCGGGAGTGGACCCGGTCCGGCTGCGCCGGGTGCCGGTCCGCCGCACCGACCCGATCGACTTCTTCCGCGCCAAACTGCACGGCCGGCTGATCCCCGAGCTCGCCTACGCCCGGATCGTCGCCACCGCGAAGGCGGTGGGCGCCCGTGCCTGAGCACCGGATCCCGCCACGCCTGCGCGGCCCCGGCGGACGCCCGCTGCGCGTGGCCCACCTCACCACCGTCGACATGAGCCTGCAGCTGCTGCTCGCCACCGAGCTGAAGGTCGACCTGGAGGCCGGCTTCGAGACGTACGGGATCAGCGCGCCCGGCCCGTACGTCCCGGAACTGGCGGCGATCGGGGTGCGCCACGAGCCGCTGCACGCGCTCACCCGGGCCTGGGAGCCGCGCGCCGACGCCGCCGCCGCCCGCGAACTGCTCGCCGTGCTGCGCCGGATCCGCCCCGACGTGCTGCACACCCACAACCCGAAGACCGGCGTGCTCGGCCGGGTCCTCGGCCGCCTCGCCCGCGTCCCGGTCGTCGTCAACACCTGCCACGGCCTCTGGGCGCAGGCCCACGACCCGCTCGCCAAGCGGGCCTTCGTGCTGGGCGCCGAGGCCTTCGCGGCCCGCTTCTCGCACGCCGAGCTGTACCAGAACGGTGAGGACCGCCGCACCCTCGCCCGTGCCGTCCCGGCCCGCCGCTCGCGGGTGGTCGGCAACGGCGTGGACCTCGCCCGCTTCGCCACCGCCCCGGGGGAGCGCGCCCGGATCCGCGCCGGGCTGCGCGCCGAACTCGGCGTCGGGCCGGACGAACTGCTGGTCGGCGGCGTCGGCCGGCGGGTCGCCGAGAAGGGCATCCGGGAGTACGCCGAGGCCGCCCGCGCCCTGGCCGGCAAGGCCCGGTTCGTCTGGATCGGCCCGGACGACCCGGACAAGCCGGACGCCCACGGCGCCGAGTCCGGCGTCGTCTTCCCCGGCCCGCGCGGCGACATGCCCGCCGTCTACGCGGCCCTGGACGTCTTCGTGCTCCCCTCCTACCGGGAGGGGTTCTCCCGCTCCGCCATGGAGGCCGCCGCCGGCGGCCTGCCGATGGTGCTCAGCGACATCCGCGGCTGCCGCGAGATCGGCACCCACGACGAACACCTGCTCCTCGCCCCGCCCGGCGACGCCCGGGCCCTCACCCACGCGCTGGACCGGCTCCTCACCGAGCCCGGCCTGCGCGAGCGCCTCGGCGCCGCGGCCCGCCGCCGCGCCACGGCGCGGTTCGACCAGCGCGCGGTCGCCGCCGTCTCGCTGGCCACCTACGCGGCCGTCGCCCGCGCCAAGGGACTGCCCTGGACGGTCGACTGAGCCCACCCACGACCACACCACCGCATCAGGGGGAAGGACCGTCATGAAGCGAGGGGGGGACCTCGTGATCACCGTCCTGACCGGGATCGTCGCGATTCCGCTCGGTCTGGTGATCGCCCTGCTGATCCGCCGCACGATGGGCGGACCGGTGCTCTTCCGGCAGACCCGGACCGGGCTGCACGGCCAGGAGTTCGAGATCCTCAAGTTCCGCACCATGCGGGACCCGCGGTTCCCCGGGGAGCCGGACGCTCCGCGGATCACCCGGCTCGGGGAACTGCTCCGCAAGACCAGCCTGGACGAACTGCCGCAGCTGTGGAACGTCGCGCGCGGCGAGATGGGCGTGGTCGGGCCCCGGCCCACGCTGCCCGAGCAGGTCGTCCACTACTCCAGCCGGCAGCGCGGACGGCTCGACGTCCGGCCCGGCCTCACCGGCTGGGCCCAGGTGCGGGGGCGCAACTCCATCACCTGGCCCGAGCGGATCGAACTCGACCTCTGGTACGTGCGCAACCGCTCGCTCGGGCTCGACCTGCGGATCCTGCTGCTGACCGTCAAGGTGCTGCTGCGCCCGGCCGGGATCACCGCGGCCGGGGGCGTCAACCCGGGCTTCCCGGCGCCCACCGAGCCGCCCGCCACCGGCGAGCCTCCGGCGACCGCGCAG
>NZ_BAAAKJ010000488.1:0-1429 GCF_039527695.1 Kitasatospora putterlickiae | reverse complement strand
GTCGACGCCGTCCATGGTGTCGGGGTTGCCGGCCCGGCCGATCGAGGCGATCGGCGCGGCGGCCCGTTGCCGGTCGATGGCCTGGCGGAGCATCTGGGGCAGGGGCGAGCTGATCTGCAGGCCGGCGCGTTCGGTGGCGTTCGCCAGCGCGTTGGCGGTGTCCCCGGTGAGGTAGGAGTTGAGTTGCCGCCTGGTTTCGGCCAGGCGGTCGGCGCGCAGGCCGTCGACGTCGACGGGCAGCCGCCAGAAGTCCTGCGCGCCGGTCTGCCAGGTCTTGATCCGGCCGAGGGCGGAGCCGTCGACGAGGCCGGCGCTGTGCCAGTAGGCGGCGGGCCGCTTGCCGGTGGTGAACCTGAGGCAGGCCCGGTTGGGGCAGGGCAGGTCGCTCCAGTAGGGGTCGTCCTGGTCGTTGACCTCGACGATGCCGACCACCCTGGCCTGGGGCGCTTCGTCGTCGGCCGAGGTCGAGCCGGTCTTCAGGACGTCGCCGAGGTGGATGCCGACCGTCTCGGCGACGTGGCGGCTGATCGCGATCGGGACGGGCTTCTTGGGCACGGGGGTGCCCGGCCAGGTGCCTTCGGCGAGCGTCACGTGGTCGCGCAGGCCCTGCACGTAGAGCAGGTCCAGGTCCGGGTCGGCGTCGTCGGGCCGGGCCAGGCCCGGGTTGGTGAGGACGCGCGGCTTGCCGCTGCGGGCGCCGTAGACGGGTCCGCCGGGGGCGACGCCGAGGACGCCGGTGTGCGCGGCGAACCGGGCGGCGTCCTCGTCGAGGCGCTTGGTGTCGTCGCCCAGTTCCCCGCCGCCCGGGCCCGTGCCGTCGCCGCCGAGGGCGGCGGTGGCGAGGATGCTGGTCGCCGCCGGGCCCCGGTCGCGCAGGTAGTCGCGCAGGCCCTGGTCCGCGGTCCGGTCCAGCAGGCGCGGGAAGGCGGCCGCCAGGAAGACGGTGCCGAACGCGAGCACGGCGGTGAGCAGGGCGGCGAGCGGGGCCGCGCGCAGCCGGGTGCGCACCCAGGCCGCGGGGCGGTGGGCGGCCCCCGGGCCGGTGTCCGCGGGCCGGGCGGCCGCGGTGTCGGCCGGGCTGGTCACATCTCCTCCAGGTACCGCAGTCGCTGGGCCACGTCGCGCCGGCGGCGGCCGCCGAGCAGGGCCGAGAGCAGGGGGACGGCGGCGATCGCGGCGGCCAGCAGCACGGCGGTGCCGAGCGGCAGGTCGAGGACGGCCCCCGGAACGGGCCGGCGGGCCGTCGGGGTGAGCACCACGAGCGGCACGATCAGCCGGACGATCAGGGCGCCGAGGGCGAGGCCGACGAGGCTGCCGAGGCCGACCAGGGCGGCCTGTTCGGCGGCGGCGGCGCGGACCAGGTGGCGCCTGGGGGTGCCGAGGGCCAGCAGCAGGGCGGAGTCCCGGGCCCGTTCGCCCGCGGCGGCGG
>NZ_BAAAKJ010000487.1:565-6659 GCF_039527695.1 Kitasatospora putterlickiae | reverse complement strand
CTCCGCCACCGGCCCCAGGCCGCTCCGGGCTCCGCCACCGGCCCCAGGCCGCTCCGGGCTCCGCCACCGGCCCCGGACCTTCGTGTGCTTCGCCGCCGTATCCCGGCCCTGCCCGTGCTTGTCCGGCCTTGGCCGTGTCGGGCTTCGCCGCCCGGCCCCGGGCCGTCCCTGCGTACCCGGCCCCGGGCCGTGCCGGGCCTCGCCACCCGGCCCGGGCCTTCGCGGGCTTCGCGCCGCCTGGCTTCGGGGCCTACCTTTCCACCGCCCTCCTCGGCTTCGGCCGGCTTGGAGGAGCTAACAGAACCGCGCGGCGCCCATGTCTGTTCGTCCATCGGCTCGTTGAGTAGGCCGTGGGGAAGGGACCGCCGTGGTTGGTGCCGGACGACCTGTGGGGCCGGATCGAGCCGCTGCTGCCGGTGCGGCAGCAGCGGCTTCGCAGGATCGGCCGCCCGCCGTTGGACGACCGGGGCTGCTTGCAGGGGATCCTGTTCGTGCTGCACACGGGCATCCAGTGGGAGTGGCTGCCGCAAGAGCTCGGCTTCGGTTCGGGCATGACCTGCTGGCGCCGCCTGCGGGACTGGCACGAGGCCGGAGTCTGGGACCGGCTGCACCAGGTGCTGCTGACCGAACTGCACCGCGCCGGCGAACTGGACTGGTCGCGGGTGGTGATCGACGGCTCGCATCACCAGGCCCGTCGCGGCGGCCCAAAACGGGACCGAGCCCGGTCGACCGCGCCCGGCCGGGCTCGAAGCACCACGTGATCACCGATGGCCGGGGCACGCCGCCGGCCATCACCTTGACCGGCGGCAACCGCCATGACATCACCCAGCTGCTGCCGCTCCTGGACGTGATCCCCCGCATCCGCGGCACGACTGGCCAGCCGCGCCACCGGCCCCGGCGACTCTTCGCCGACCGGGGCTACGACTTTGACAAGTACCGCCGACTGCTCTGGAAGCGGGGCATCAAGCCGGTCATCGCCCGTCGCGGTGTGCCGCACGGCTCCGGGCTCGGAGCCGTGCGGTGGGTCGTCGAACGTACCAACGCCTGGATCCACGGCTTCCGACGCCTGCGGATCCGCTGGGACATCCGCGACGACATCCACGAGGCCTTCCCCAAACCGGCCTGCTGCGTGATCGCCTATCGACGCGTCCGAGCCTTGTGTTAGCTCCTCTTGGCCGCCCGACTCCGGGCGGATCTCGATGCCGCCCGCCGC
The DNA here is from genome assembly GCF_039527695.1 of Kitasatospora putterlickiae. Lineage (NCBI taxonomy): Bacteria > Bacillati > Actinomycetota > Actinomycetes > Kitasatosporales > Streptomycetaceae > Kitasatospora > Kitasatospora putterlickiae. The sequence continues at coordinate 5,446 of NZ_BAAAKJ010000487.1, read as the reverse complement.
AGGCCCTGTCCCGTTGGGCTCTGTCGCTTGGTTCCGGTCGCGGCCCCAGACCTGGCCCGCCGCCCTCTCCGTCTGAGGCCGGGTGCGGCTCGGCTTGGTGGGGGCCGGTCAGTGTGGCGTGGGGCTCGCGGTGGGGGTGGTGGAGGGGCTTGGAGACGCCGGGTTGGTCGGCTCGGTGGTCGGGGTGACGGTCGGCGTCGAGGTCGGCGTCGAGGTCGGTGTCGGAGTCGGAGTCGGCGTAGGGCTGGCGGTAGGGGTCGTGCTCGGCGTGGCGGTGGGTTCGGCGGTGGCGGGAGTCGTCGGGGACGGGGTGCCGCCGCCGCGGTGCTGCGGGCCGCCCGCCAGGGTGACCACGGCCTGCGAGGGCGGCAGCGCGATCCGGGCGGTCCAGCGGGTCGCCGGGGCGAGGTCCTCGTCGACGCCGGCGATCACCGTGATCCGCTGTCCGGGGGCGAGCGTGCCGGCGTCGCGGCTGAGCCGCAGCCAGGGCGCGTCCACGACGGCGTGCCAGTGGATCTCGGTGCCGCCGGCGTTGGTGAGGGTGAGCACCGTGCGGCTGCCGTACTCGCCCGCCTCGACGGTCAGCAGGCCGGACGGTGTCGCCGCCGACGGTGCCTCCGGTGCGTCGGCCGCCGCGGGGGCGGGTGTGGGGGCTGGGTCCGGGACCGGGATCCCAGGCAGCAACGTTTCTGCAGTGAGCGGCCTCGCCCCCGCCAGCTCCATCCCGGCCACCGCCGGACCGGACCCACGGTGGGCCCCGTCGACCGTCCCGCCGGCCACGCTGCCGGCCACGCCGCCGACCGCCCCGGTGATCCCCACGGACCCGCCAGGATCCGCCGAAGCACCTACCGAACCACCCGCCGAACCACCCACCACGCGCTCCCTCTCGACCCGGACCGAGGAGACCGACGCCGCCACCCCCGGCCCGTCGCCGCCCCGGTGCCCGGCCCACAGGGCGACGATCGGCGCGGCCAGGACGGCGGCCAGCACCCCGGTGGTCACCACCCGCCGCCGCACCGTCGGCCCCCGGCCGGTGTCCGGTGCCCGGTGCCGGGGGAACCCGTCCTGGTCGAAGCGGAGCCCGGGCTCGGCCACCGTCACCGGCGCGGCCGTCCGCCGCCCGGCACCCCCGGGCGGCACGGGTGGCGCGGTCAGCACCGGCAGCCCGGACGGTCCGGCGGCCCCGTCCTCCGGTACCTCGTCCGCGACCCGCTCCGCCGTGCCCCGGCAGGTCGGGCAGTCCACCACGTGTCGCACCAGCTCCCGGCGGAGCGCGGGGCCGAGCACCCGGTCCGGCCGGCTCTCGGCCTCCGCGCCGCCGAGCCGGTCCAGCTCGGGGCAGCTGCCGACGCCGAGCACCAGCAGGGCGGCCCTGGTCCGGTCGACCTCGGCCCGCGCGGAGACGAGCAGTGCCCGGACGGTTTCGAACGGCTGCCCGAGGACGGCCGCCACCTCGATCGGGGTGAGCCGGTGCCGGACCGACAGCTCCAGGGCCTCGCGCTGCCCGGGATCGGTGCCGGCCGCCTCCGGCCAGGCCAGCGAGGCCAGTTCGCGCCGCCGTCGGACCGCCTCCGCCCCGCCGCTTTCACCAACCCCGCCGCCCTTGCCGCTTCCGCGGTCCCCGTCCGCCGGCCGCCGAAGGCAGCAGTACCGCGCCAGCGAGTACAGCCAGGCCCGGACCAGCCCGGGCTCGGCGAGCCGCCCGCCGTACCGGGCGGCCAGCTCGCGTACCTCCCGCAGGGCGGCCGAGGCGGCCTCGTGCTCGCACAGCACCGAGAGGCAGTAGGTGAAGAGGCCGTCCGCCTGTCGCTCGTACGCCGCGAGGACGGCGTCGCGCGGCCCTTCCGTACTCGTTGTCACCCATCCGACGGTAGAGACCGCACACCCTCGGTCCGGGTGATTCCGCCCGGTTGTACTTCTTTCGGGTAACAACATCGCCCATTCGTGGACCGCACCCGGCGAACCGCACCCGGCGAACCACACCCGGCGAACCACACCCGGCGAACCGCACCCGGCGACCGCACCTCGGCCGCCGCCCCGGTCGGCCACCCCCGCACTGTCGTACCCAGGCGCTACGGTGACCGCATGGCTGCCCGTACCAAGACCACCGCCAAGCCGCGCCCGGCGTACCGCTGCACCGAGTGCGGCAACCAGCTGCCCAAGTGGGTCGGCCGCTGCCCGGAGTGCAACGCCTGGGGCACGGTCGAGGAGTACGGCGCGGTGCCGATCCGCACCACCGCCGCCGGCCCGGTCAGCGCGCCCGCCCGCCCGATCGCCCAGGTGGACGGCCAGGTGGCCACCGCGCGCTCCACCGGCGTGCCCGAGCTGGACCGGGTGCTCGGCGGCGGCCTGGTCCCGGGCGCCGTGGTGCTGCTGGCCGGCGAGCCCGGCGTCGGCAAGTCCACCCTGCTGCTGGACGTCGCCGCCAAGGCGGCCGGCGAGCGGCACCGCACCCTCTACGTCACCGGTGAGGAGTCGGCGAGCCAGGTCCGGCTGCGCGCCGACCGGATCAACGCGCTCTCCGACCACCTCTACCTGGCCGCCGAGTCCGACCTCGGCGCGGTCCTCGGGCACATCGAGGCGGTCGGCCCCGGCCTGCTGATCCTGGACTCGGTGCAGACCATCGCCTCCGCCGAGCTGGACGGCGCGCCCGGCGGCCCGGCCCAGGTCCGCGAGGTGGCGGGCGCGCTGATCCGGGCCTCCAAGGAGCGCGGCATGGCCACCCTGCTGGTCGGCCACGTCACCAAGGACGGCCAGATCGCCGGCCCCCGCCTGCTGGAGCACCTGGTGGACGTGGTGCTGAGCTTCGAGGGGGACCGGCACGCCCGGCTGCGGATCATCCGAGGGGTCAAGAACCGGTACGGCGCGACCGACGAGGTCGGCTGCTTCGAGCTGCACGACGAGGGCATCGAGGGTCTGGCCGACCCGTCCGGCCTCTTCCTGACCAGGCGTGACAAGCCGGTGCCGGGCACCTGCCTGACCGTGACCCTGGAGGGCAAGCGACCGCTGGTGGCCGAGGTGCAGGCGCTGATGGTGGACTCCCAGATCCCCTCGCCGCGCCGGACCACCTCCGGCCTGGAGTCGCCCAGGATCGCGATGATCCTGGCGGTGGTCGAGCGTCACGGCGGGGTGAAGCTGGGCAAACAGGACATCTACACCGCCACCGTCGGCGGGGTGAAGCTCTCCGAGCCCTCGGCGGACCTCGCGGTGGCGCTCGCGGTGGCCAGTTCCTCCTCCGACACCCCGTTGCCCAGCAACCTGGTGGCGATCGGCGAGGTCGGCCTGGCCGGCGAGGTGCGGCGGGTGACGGGTGTGCAGCGACGGCTGGCCGAGGCGCACCGGCTGGGCTTCACCCACGCGCTGGTCCCGCCGGACCCGGGCAAGGTCCCGCCGGGCATGAAGGTGGTCGAGGTGGCGGACATCGGCGAGGCGCTGCGGGCCATCCCGGGCCGCCGCCGGGCCGCCGCCAAGCCGAGGAGTGAGGCACCGTCGGCGCCGCCGGCGCCCCGCGCGCACCGGCCGACGGCCTACCCGGAGGAGCTCATGGAGGGGTGGGAGCCGCTCGACTCCGACGAACTGCGCTGACCCAAGCCCTGTCGTTGCCGCACGCAGTTAGACTTCCCCTGTCTCATTGGTGATAAGGCAGTACTAAGCGACAGAGCAACAGACCGTAGGCCGGCGCCCCGCGCGAGGGCGTGCGGTACGGGGTCGACCGGAGGAGTCACGTGGCAGCCAGCGACCGGGCGGACAAGTCCTCCCGCGAGGAGGCCCTGCTGCGGGCCTCCCTCACCGCCATCGCCCCCGGCACCGCGCTGCGCGACGGCCTGGAGCGGGTGCTCAGGGCCAACACCGGCGGACTGATCGTGCTCGGCTTCGACAAGACCGTCGAGTCGCTCTGTACCGGCGGCTTCGTGCTCGACGTCGAGTTCACCGCGACCCGGCTGCGCGAGCTGTGCAAGCTCGACGGCGCCGTGGTGCTGGACAAGGACATCACCAAGATCGTCCGGGCCGGTGTCCACCTGATGCCGGACTCCACCATCCCGACCGACGAGACCGGCACCCGCCACCGCACCGCCGAGCGGGTCAACCGGCAGACCGGCTTCCCGGTGGTCGCGGTCTCGCACTCGATGCGGCTGATCGCCATGTACGTCAACGGCACCCGCCGGGTGCTGGAGGACTCCACCACCGTGCTGTCCCGCGCCAACCAGGCGCTGGCCACCCTGGAGCGCTACAAGCTGCGCCTGGACGAGGTGGCCGGCACGCTCTCCGCCCTGGAGATCGAGGACCTGGTGACGGTCCGGGACGTCACCGCCGTCGCGCAGCGGCTGGAGATGGTCCGGCTGATCGCCACCGAGATCGCCGGCTACGTGCTGGAGCTGGGCATCGACGGCCGGCTGCTCTCGCTCCAGCTGGACGAGCTGATCGCGGGCGTGGAGCCGGAGCGCGAGCTGGTGGCCCGGGACTACTTCCCGGAGCGCGCCGCCAAGAAGGGCCGGACCGTCACCGAGGTGCTGGCCGACCTGGAGGCGCTGACCCACGCCGAGCTGCTCGACCTGCAGACGGTGGCCAAGGCGCTCGGCTACTCGGGCTCGCCGGAGTCGCTGGACTCCGCGGTCTCGCCGCGCGGCTACCGCCTGCTGGCCAAGATCCCGCGGCTGCCCAACACGGTGATAGAGCGGTTGGTGGAGCACTTCGGCGGCCTGCAGAAGCTGCTGGCCGCGAGCATCGACGACCTGCAGACGGTCGAGGGCGTCGGCGAGACCCGGGCCCGTTCGGTCCGCGAGGGTCTGTCCCGGCTCGCCGAATCGTCCATCCTGGAGCGCTACGTCTGACCCGGGCCCGCCGCCCGCCGCACGCCGCCCTCACCCCGCGAACGCCGAA
>NZ_BAAAKJ010000487.1:0-526 GCF_039527695.1 Kitasatospora putterlickiae | reverse complement strand
CCGGGCTTCCTGCTGTCGTGCCGTGCCGCTGAGGGCCGCTCAGTTCTCCAGGCGGATCGAGGAGCGGGCCGAGGCCTGGCCGCCGGAGAGGCCGGTGAGGTCGGCGACCACCAGGTAGGTGCCGGCCGGGGCGGGCGCCGGGTCGGCGGTGGCGCACTGCGGCTTGCTGCGGACCCGGTCCCAGGTGAAGGTCTCGGTCAGTCCGCCGTTGGCGGGGAGCTGGACCCAGCTGCTGTTCTTGTCGGACGGGCAGTCACCGGAGGACCAGATGCGCTCGCCGTTGCTGGCGGTGACGGTGATCGCCGAGGCGGTCCGGCCCAGGTCCAGCCGGCAGGTGGTGCCGGAGGAGTTGTTGATGGTCAGCGCCAGCTTGGGCTTGTCCTTGGGCTGGTAGGCGTTCTGGGCGCCGGCCAGGTTGAGCGTCACCTGCGAGGAGGCGCAGACCGGCAGGGCCATGATCTCGGCGGTGTTCGCCGGGGGCGGGCCGCCGGTGCCGCCGCCGGTCGCGGGTGCCGGGTTCGCGCCG
>NZ_BAAAKJ010000486.1:717-2759 GCF_039527695.1 Kitasatospora putterlickiae | reverse complement strand
CGCTGAGCGCCGCGTGCGACGACCCCTGCCTGGTCGGGGAGACGCTCCTCGACCGCGCGATCGTGCTCCTGGCGGCCGGCCAGGCCGAGCGGGCGACGGCTGAAGGGACCGAGGCGTTGCGGATGTTCGAGGCCAAGGGCGCCACGCTGCCCGCCGGACGGGTCCGGACCTGGCTCGCCGCCGGGACGGCCGGGACGGATCGGGCGGAAGGGCGTGACGGCCGATGACCGACCTCCACCTCCCGCCCTGGCGCCGCCCCCCGCGCGACCACTTCCCGGGCGTGCCCGCCTGGAGCCTGCCCGCCTCGACCGTCCCCCAGGAGCCCTTCGACATCAGCCCGCTCGGCGGCCACCTCACCCAGGAGTGGGCCTGGGGCGGCGCGGACGGTTCCGGCGTACGCGTCTGCGTCCTCGACAGCGGCATCGACGCCGACCATCCGATGGTCGGCGGACTCGACCGCGCGATGGACGTGGTCCGGGCCGAGGACGGCACCCTCGCCGTCGTCCCGACCGAGCCCGGCGACACCGCCGGCCACGGCACCGCCTGCGCCAGCGTCATCCGCTCCATCGCCCCCGCCGCCGCGCTCACCTCGGTGCGGGTGCTGTCCGGCGGCCGGCACGGCAGCGGCGCCGCCCTGCTCGCCGGGCTCACCTGGGCGATCGAGGAGGGCTACGACGTCATCAACCTCAGCCTGTCGACCACCAAGACCGAGTTCTGCGACGCCCTGCGCGACCTCGCCGACTCCGCCTACTTCCGCCGCTGCGTCATCGTCGCCTCCGCGCACAACATGCCGGTGCGCAGCTACCCGTGGCCGTTCGCCTCGGTCATCTCGGTGGCCAGCCACGACAGTCCCAACCCGATGACCTACTACTACAACCCGTCACCGCCGGTCGAGTTCTACGCCAGGGGCGTGCGGGTACCGGTGGCCGGCCCCGGCGGCCGGCACCTGCTCAGCACCGGGAACAGCTTCGCGACCCCGCACATCGCGGGCATCTGCGCGCTCATTCTCAGCAAGCACCGCTCGCTCACCCCCTTCCAGCTCAAGTCCGTCCTCTACCTGGCCGCTGAGAACGTAGCCGTACCCGATGGAGGTGCGCGTGTCGACTGACCCGTTGGAGAGTGCCGAGATCCGCCGGCGCAGACTGCTCCAGTCGATCGTGGAGGTCGCGCGCAGCGTGTTCGGCGCCGCCGCGGCGTCCGTGCTGCTGGTCGACGAGGCCGACGGCGACCTCGTGTTCGAGGCGGTCGCGGGGGAGGGCGAGCACCATCTGCTCGGCACCCGCTTCCCGGCCGGCACCGGCATCGCCGGCTGGGCGCTGATGACGGGCCAGCCGGTGGTGGTGGACGACGTGGCGCAGAGCCCGCAGTTCGCCCGCTCGGCCGCCGAGTCCACCGGCTACGTGCCGCGCGGCATCATGGCCGCGCCGCTGATCTGCGACGGCGACTGCATCGGCGTGCTGTCGGTGCTGGACCGCGACAGCCGGCCGCGCTGCGACCTCGGCGACCTGGCCTCGCTCGGGCTGCTGGCCACCGAGATGGCGACGGTGCTGGAACTCCTCCTGGTGCTCCGCGCGGCCGACCTGGCGCCCGTTCCCGCGAAGCCCGCGGCCTTCGACCTGGCGGTGCTCCAGCGCGTCGCCGACCGGCTGCCGGGCGCCCCCGAGCAGGTGGCGGCCACCGTCACCAAGCTGCTGGCGATGGCCGACGACCTGCTCGCCACCACCGCGGACGCCGATGCCTGAGGCTTCGCCCTTCCTCGCCCAACTCGACGACCCGGCCAGGCGGTTCGACGCGCGGCCGGGCCCGGAACCGTGCGTCCTGCTGCTCAGCCGCGCCTGCGACACCGACCCGGACCCGGTGCTGCGCCTGCTCGCCGGCGCGGGTGTCCGCACCGTCCGCCTGAACGCCGAGGAGCTCGCCGCCACCTCCCTCACGATCGCCGCCGACGGCCGCTCGGTACGCCTGAACGGGCGTCCGCTGGCGCCCACCGTCACCTGGATCCGCCACTTCGCGCCCTCCGCCGCCGTCGGCGCCGGCCCCCC
>NZ_BAAAKJ010000486.1:0-693 GCF_039527695.1 Kitasatospora putterlickiae | reverse complement strand
CCGGCCCCGCCGACACCGCCCGCGGCGCCTTCCTGCGCGAGTCCTGGCAGGCGGCGGCCGGGCAGCTGGCGGCGCTGTCCGGCACCGCGATCCGCCCCGACCGCCCCGGCGTGCTCGCCCAGCTCCAGCTCGCCCGGCGGCACGGCGTCGCCGCCCCGCGCACCGTGCTGACCACCGACCCGCACCTGGTCCGCGACGCCTTCGACGGGCCCCGGGTGGTCGTCAAGGCGGCGCACCACCACTTCGTCGAGCCGGTGCCGGGCTGGCTGCACGGGGTCTTCCCGACCGTCCTGGACCGCGCGGCCCTGACCGAGGCCCCGCGTCCCGGCCCGCCGGTGCTCGTCCAGGAGTACGTCGAGCACGAGGCCGAGCTGCGGGTGTACTTCGTCGCCGGGCGGCTGCAGGCCTTCGAGGTCGCCAAGGCGGACCCCGCCGCCCCCTGGACCGACCCCGGGCGGCTCTCCGTGCGCGCGCTGCCGTCGCCGCCGCCGGAGGTCGCCGCCGCGACCCGCGCCCTGGCGCGGGCGCTGGAGCTGCGCTACGGCGCGTTCGACTTCCTGCTCAGCGCCGGCACCCCGGTCTTCCTGGAGGTCAACCCGGACGGCGACTGGCGCTGGGCCGAGCGCCGCACCCGCGTCACCCCGGTCACGGCCGCCGTCGCCGCGATGCTCGCCGCGCTCCACCGCGCGGCCG
>NZ_BAAAKJ010000485.1:0-1188 GCF_039527695.1 Kitasatospora putterlickiae | reverse complement strand
TCAGGTGACTAGCACCTTCAAAACTAGATAAGAAAGGCAATCATGTGAGCAGTTATTGGCTAGTAGTCCGTCTGCGCTTTTCGTATTGTCCAGCTCCGGCTCCTAGGTCAAGGCGGATATAAGCCAAAGCCATTCCGTGGCCAAAACCATGCCACTCCATGTCTTCGTCTTATCCCGCATGACCTGAACAGTCGCCTGCGCTTTTCGTATAAGTTAAGTCCTCGATTGATTAGTATCCGTCAGCTGCACGTGTCACCACGCTTCCACCTCGGACCTATCTACCTCATCGTCTCTGAGGAATCTTACTCATTTAAAATGATGGGAAATCTCATCTTGAGGGGGGCTTCATGCTTAGATGCTTTCAGCACTTATCCCTTCCACACGTAGCTACCCAGCCGTGCTCCTGGCGGAACAACTGGTACACCAGCGGTGTGTCCATCCCGGTCCTCTCGTACTAAGGACAGCTCCTCTCAAATTTCCAACGCCCACGACGGATAGGGACCGAACTGTCTCACGACGTTCTGAACCCAGCTCGCGTACCGCTTTAATGGGCGAACAGCCCAACCCTTGGGACCGACTACAGCCCCAGGATGCGATGAGCCGACATCGAGGTGCCAAACCTCCCCGTCGATGTGGACTCTTGGGGGAGATAAGCCTGTTATCCCCGGGGTAGCTTTTATCCGTTGAGCGACGGCCCTTCCATTCGGTACCGCCGGATCACTAAGCCCGACTTTCGTCCCTGCTCGACTTGTAGGTCTCGCAGTCAAGCTCCCTTCTGCCTTTACACTCTGCGAATGATTTCCAACCATTCTGAGGGAACCTTTGGGCGCCTCCGTTACTCTTTAGGAGGCGACCGCCCCAGTCAAACTGCCCACCTGACACTGTCTCCGAACCGGATCACGGTTCTGGGTTAGAATGTCCGTACAGCCAGGGTGGTATCCCACCGGCGCCTCCACCGAAGCTAGCGCTCCGGTTTCGATGGCTCCCACCTATCCTGTACAAGCTGTACCAACATTCAATATCAGGCTACAGTAAAGCTCCACGGGGTCTTTCCGTCCTGTCGCGGGTAATGCGCATCTTCACGCATAGTATAATTTCACCGGGTCTCTCGTTGAGACAGTGCCCAAGTCGTTGCACCTTTCGTGCGGGTCGGAACTTACCCGACAAGGAATTTCGCTACCTTAGGAC
>NZ_BAAAKJ010000484.1:9791-18641 GCF_039527695.1 Kitasatospora putterlickiae | reverse complement strand
GGGCGGCAGCGGCGCCCAGGCGATCATCAGACCGCCGCCGATCAGACCGGGCAGGACCCCCAGGCCGAAGCCGCCCAGGTTGGAGACCGGGATCGCGACCAGGGTGAGCAGGGTGGTGGCGATGCCCGCGAAGACCCGGACGAGCGGCTGGAACCAGGCGGTCAGCCCGAGCACGATCAGCAGCACCCCGATGATCAGCGCGCCCGCGCCGCCCGTGGTGGCCATGGCGAGCGTCATGCCGCTGAACGACAGGTTGGCGTACGGGAAGTACATGATCGGGATGCCGGCGAGGACGGCCAGCAGCCCGCCGTAGAACGGCCGGGAGCGGCGGAAGTCACGGAACACCCGGCGTACCCACCGGAAGGGGTTCTCGCGCTCGGCGGGCCGCGGCTCGGCAAGGGTGCTGGACACGATGCAGCTCCTCGATGAGGTGACGAGGTGAATCGGAAAAGGGGGAACCCGGGGACGGCGGCCCCTACGGCCGCCGCCCCCGGCCCCGACCCGCCGTCAGGCGGTCGGCCGGTCAGCTGAGGAACCGGCTCAGAAGCACTCGTGGCCCGCGTCGGTGAAGAGGTTGAGCTTCAGGCCCCTGAGCTTGAAGGTGCCCGCCGAGGTGGCCCACGCGGTCTGCTTGGCGCCGTACAGGTCGGCGGTCTCCGCGGCCTGCGCGAAGCCGGTCTTGCCGCTGGGCAGGCCGGACTTGAGCGCGGACGTCCACCCGCTGGTCGCCGTACCGGTGAGGGTGGAGGCGTCCTGGCCGATGTTGATGTTGCCGAACTCGGCGTCGGCCTCAAGGGAGTCGAGGTCGATCAGCAGGTTGGCGGCCTCGACCTGACGGTCCTGCTGGTCGCTGTCGCCGGCCTCCAGGCGGAGGGTGATCTTCGGGAGCTTGAACGGCAGCGGGATCACGTTCGGGTCGGTGACCAGCGACTGGCACAGGCCCTTGATCCGGGCCGTGTCGAAGGCCGAGACCGCGACCGGGTGGGTCGTCTTGTCCTTCTCGACGTCGATCGAGCCGAACTGCGCGAAGTTGGTGCCGTGCAGTTCCTTCGCGGAGACCTTGAACTGCTGGCCCGAGATGCTGAACGAGGCGGCGAGCGCGCTGTTCGCCAGGCCGACGCCGACCGCGGCGGTGGCCGCGAGGCTCGGCACCATCACCAGGGCGAAGCGCTTCCAGCGGGTCTTGCCGTAGGTCTTGGACATGCGTGTCCTCCTTCTGGGACGTACATCTCCGGCTCCCCGGTGGCGAGTCCCGCACCGGTGGGGGCCTGGGATGGGAGAGAGCTACGTCCTCGGTAGCGGAGAGCGCCGTGGCGACACGGGCGATCCCCCCGAGCGACAACCAGTGACCGCGCGGGTGGCGCGGTCGTGCGAAGGACAGGAACCGCCGTGGGACCCGCGGACACCCCCCTGCCCTCTCGCCGGCGGCATGGCCGCCGGCCGCCCGGTGGGGATCCCCTCCTCCGGGTCCGCCGACCGGCTGCCGGCGGGGGTCGAGGTTTGGGGACCGGGCGTGCCGATGCTGCTCGAATCCCGGGCGAAGCACAAGAGGTCGCCTTACTGACGGGTAATCCCACAGAGACGCAAATGATCATGGGATCTGCACCTCGACTACGCAGCGTCATGAAATGGAGGATTGGTGAGGGCGAAATCCTCCGGAAACGCCAGCGAAACACCCGTGGACGGTCACATGTCGTGACCGTCCACGGGTGTTGTCAAGATTTGGTAAACCTCAGAGAGGATGACCGGATTGTCGCCAAATCACCGGGCGGCACCGCAGGTCATCAGCCGTGTCACCGACCGGAGTTCAGAACAGCACCCGGGCCAGCGCCTGGCGGGCCGCGGTGACCCGCGGGTCCTCCGGGCCGATCACCTCGAACAGCTCCAGCAGCCGCAGCCGGACGGTGTCCCGGTCCTCGCCGAAGGTCTTGCCGACCGTCGACACCAGCCGGCCGAAGGCGTCCTCGACGTGCCCGCCGACCAGGTCCAGATCGGCCGCCCGCAGCTGGGCCTCGGCGTCCTTGGGGTCGGCCGCGGCGGCCGCCCGGACGGACTGCGGGTCCAGCCCCTCGATCCGCTGCAGCAGCTGGGCCTGGGCCAGGCCGACCTTGGCCTCGGCGTTGCCCGGCTGCTCGGCCAGCACGTTCCGGTAGGCCTGGATCGCACCGCCCAGGTCCCCCTGGTCGAGCGCGTCGTGGGCCGCGGCCAGCGCCGGGTCCTCCGGCCGGTGCGGAGCCGGGGCCTGCGCGCCGCCCTCGGCGGGCGCGCCACCGGTGCCGACGATGCCGAAGCGCTGCTCGGCGACCAGGATCAGCTGGTCCAGCACCTTGCGGACGTTGGCCTCGTTCTCGGCGCCCTGGAACAGCGGGACCAGCTGACCGGCCACCACGGCCATGACGGCCGGGATGCCCTGGATGCCGAACTGCTGGGCGATCAGCTGGTTGGCGTCGACGTCGATCTTGGCGAGCACGATCCGGCCGGCGTACTCCTCGGCCAGGCGCTCCAGGATCGGGCTGAGCTGCTTGCAGGGCCCGCACCACTCGGCCCAGAAGTCGACGACCACCGGCACTTCGGTGGACCGCTGGACGACCTCGGCCTCGAAGGTGTCCTCCGTGACGTCGATGACGAGCGGGTACCCGGCGCCGGCCGGGGCTTCCCCGGCCGCCTCTCCGGCGGCCGCCTGGCGGGCCCGCTCGGCCCGGGCCTGCTCGGCCTTCTGGGCAGCCTCGCCGGCTGCCTTCACCGCGGCGAGGTCGACCGCACCACGCAGGGCGGCACTGTTGAGACGAGAATTCCGTGGCTGCATGGCACCATCCTCCCCCGCCCGCGCCGCTGGTGGACACCAACCTCCCGGAAAACGCCCCGCGCGGGCTGCGCGGTCCCGATTCCCGGGGTGGCGGAGCCACTCCCCGATAGCCTGAACCGTTCGGCGCGGATCCCCATCCACGCCCGCGCCGCTCCCGTCCCACGGGGACACGGCGCCTGGTCGTCGCTTTCGCTACGAGTCGTAGCGTAACTGGCCCCCGGGCACCCGCCGCAACCCCCGACCGCCCCGACGCGACGTGAGGTGGGCCACTTTCCCGGACGACTCGACTGTCCTGAACACGTAAGAGTCGCTACCGTTACCAGCCCCACGCAGGTTACTTACCGGTAGATCGCAAGGAGGCCCGTTGCCGGCGCCCCAGCCACCCGTCCCGGAGAGCCCGGAAACCGCCGCCACCCGGGCCAAGGGCCGCCCGCGCAGCGCCGCCGCCGACCGCGCCATCCTGGACGCCACCCGCGAGGCGCTGGCCGAACTCGGCTGGGGCGGACTCACCATGGGCCACGTCGCGACCCGCGCCGGCGTCGCCAAGACCACCCTGTACCGGCGCTGGCCGTCCAAGAACGAGCTGGTGGTGGACGCCGTCGCCAGCCTCTTCGACGAGCTGGTGATGCCCGACCTGGGCAGTCTGCAGGCCGACATCGAGGCGGTGGTGGCCCAGTTCGCCGCGCTGCTGGCCCGCCCGGAGAGCCAGGCGGCGCTGCTCGCCCTGTTCGCCGAGGGCACCCGCGACCGTCAGCTGCGCCGGCGGATCAGGGAGGCGATCGTCGACCCGCAGAAGCGGCTGGTCCGGCAGGGGCGCACGGCCGCCCAGGCGCGCGGCGAGCTGGCCCCGGACCTCGACGAGGCGACCGCCCGCGAGGAGGTCGACATCATCTTCGACACCATCGCCGGCACGGTCGAGCACCGGGTGCTGGTCAGCGGCGAGCCGGTCACCCCCGAGTGGACCCGGCGCTTCACCGTCCTGCTGCTCGGCCCCTTCCCGGTCCCGTCGGCCGGCTGAACGCGCGCGGAGGCCGCCCGGCGCCCCTCCGCGGGGTGCCGGGCGGCCTCGGCGGGTGGCTCAGAACCGGGCGACCTCCCGGTAGATCCCCCACTCCTCGCGCAGCGCGTTGCAGATCTCGCCCAGGGTCGCCTCGGCGCGCACCGCGTCCAGCATCGGCGGGATCATCGACGCGCCGGACCGCGCGGCGGCCAGCATCGCGTCCAGCCCGGCCCGCACCGCGGCCTCGTCCCTGGCCGCCTTGCGCGCGCCCAGCACCCGGACCTGCTCGCGCTCCACCTCGTGGCTGACCCGCAGGATCTCCAGCTCGGGGGTGACGCTGCGCGGGTGGCAGTTGACGCCGACGACCCGCTTCTCGCCCTTCTCCACCCCCTGCTGGTACTGGAAGGCGGCCTCGGCGATCTCTCCGGTGAACCAGCCGTCCTCGATCCCGCGCAGGATGCCGGAGGTGATCGGGCCGATCGCGTGGTCCTCGCGGCCCTTGTCCAGGATCTTCCGGAAGATCTCCTCGGCCTGCCGCTCGATCCGGTCGGTCAGCGCCTCGACGTACCAGGAACCGCCCAGCGGGTCGGCGACGTTGGTGACGCCGGTCTCCTCCATCAGCACCTGCTGGGTGCGCAGGGCGATCTCGGCGGCCTGCTCGGAGGGCAGCGCCAGGGTCTCGTCCAGGGCGTTGGTGTGCAGCGAGTTGGTGCCGCCGAGCACCGCCGAGAGCGCCTCGACGGCGGTGCGGACCACGTTGTTGTACGGCTGCTGGGCGGTGAGCGAGACCCCGGCGGTCTGGGTGTGGAACCGCAGCCACTGGGCCTTGTCGGTCTTCGCGCCGAACCGCTCGCGCATCCAGCGGGCCCAGATCCGGCGGGCGGCGCGGAACTTGGCGATCTCCTCGAAGAAGTCGAGGTGCGCGTCGAAGAAGAAGGACAGGCCGGGCGCGAAGACGTCCACGTCCAGGCCCCGGGAGAGGCCCAGCTCGACGTAGGCGAAGCCGTCGGCCAGGGTGTACGCCAGCTCCTGCGCGGCCGTCGCCCCGGCCTCGCGGATGTGGTAGCCGGAGACCGAGAGCGGCTTGTACGCCGGGATGCCGTTGGCGCAGTACTCCATGAGGTCGCCGATCAGGCGCAGGTGCGGCTCGGGTGCGAAGAGCCACTCCTTCTGGGCGATGTACTCCTTGAAGATGTCGGTCTGCAGGGTGCCGTTGAGCACCCCCGGGTCGACGCCCTGCCGCTCGGCGGCGACCAGGTACATGCAGAAGATCGGCACCGCCGGGCCGCTGATCGTCATCGAGGTGGTGACCTCGCCCAGCGGGATGCCGCGGAACAGCACCTCCATGTCGGCGGCCGAGTCGATCGCCACGCCGCAGTGGCCGACCTCGCCGAGCGAGCGCGGGTCGTCGGAGTCGTAGCCCATCAGGGTGGGCATGTCGAAGGCGACCGAGAGGCCGCCGCCGCCCGCCTCCAGGATCATCCGGTACCGCTCGTTGGTCTGCTCCGCGTTGCCGAAGCCGGCGAACTGGCGGATGGTCCACGTCCGGCCGCGGTAGCCGGTCGGGTGCAGGCCCCGGGTGTACGGGTACTCGCCGGGCCAGCCGATCCGCTCGAAGCCCTCGTAGGCCTGCCCGGGCGCCGGGCCGTACACCGGCTCGACCTCGTCCCCGGAGAGGGTGGTGAAGTCCGCGTCCCGCTTGCGGGCGCTGTCGTACCGCTGCTGCCAGCGCTGCCGCCCGCGCTCGATCTCCTCGGCGTCCATGACCCCGAACTCCGCTCCGTACGGCCGCCACACCAGCGGGCGGCACAGCTGTTAGGACGTCCTACTAATTTACTCGGACGTCCTAGTACTTGTCGACGGATACCCGGCCACCCGCACCGGGGGCATGCGAAAGGCGCCCTCCCCCGTGCGGGGAAGGGCGCCCAGGGGCTTCGCTCAGACGCCGGCCGGCTGGCGGGCGGGGTCACCGGCGGACAGCTTGGCGGCGGCCTCGGCGGCCACCTTGCGCTCGGCGACGAAGGAGGCGAACGGGATGCAGCCGGCGGCCAGCGTGAAGATCATCCGGCCCAGCGGCCACTTGAGCTTCTGGCCGAGCATGAAGGTCACCACGAAGTACCCGATGTAGAGGTAGCCGTGCAGCATCGCGACGTAGGTGGTCAGGTCCTCGGCCGCGTCGAAGCCGTACTTCGCGACCATGAAGCCGCAGAACACCAGCAGTGCCACACCGGTCGCAACGGCCAGGGCGCGGTACCAGCCCAGCAGGGGGGTCGCCTTCATCGTCTTCATCGCCTCGCTCGGCAGCTTCGGGGGGTACGTCCGGATCCGCGCACCGCTCACACGAGGGTAGCCGCCCTCACGCCTCCGGCCGCGCAGGCCCCTCGCCGGGGACCTCGGCGAAGTCGCCGGCCGCCACCCGCAGCGGGCGCAGCAGGTCGAAGACCTCGCGGCACTGGTCGGCGCCGTACTCCTCCAGGCCGAACTCCATCGCCATGAGCTCCCGGGTGGCGCCCTCGACGGTCTCGCGGCCCCGCTCGGTGATCGCGGCGAGCACGCCCCGGCCGTCCAGCGGGTTGGGGCGGCGGGCGACCAGGCCGGCCCGCTCCAGGCGGTCGACGGTGTTGGTGACGCTGGTCGGGTGGACCATCAGCCGCTCGCCGATCTTGGAGAGCGACAGCTCGCCGGTCCGGCTGAAGGTGAGCAGCACCAGCGCCTCGTAGCGGGCGAAGGTCAGCCCGTACGGCTTGAGCGTCGCGTCCACGCGGGAGAGCAGGATCTGGTGGGCCCGCATGATCGAGGTGATCGCCGCCATCGCGGGGACGGCCCCCCAGCGGCGGGTCCAGAGCTCGTCGGCGCGGGCGATCGGGTCGAAGTCGAGTGCGAGGGGCTTGGCCACCTCCTTACCGTACCGGCGGGCGGGGCACGGGCTACCAGGCGTCCTGATGGTGGACAAGCGCGACACGTGGCGGGAACACGCCAGTGGGCCCGTCAGGTCCGTACCAGCGGGTTGCGGGGCCGTGAACGGGCACCAACCGTCCCTCCGGCCGGGGTGATTGACCCTCCGGACGGCGTCCGCCGCGCTATCAGGCGGCGGTTCGGACGGTAACCCGCTGAAAGACGGGGCGATTCGCCCCTTTTGTCACCCTGTTCACCTTCCGTCACATTGGCGGGACCTGGCCAATCCATGAACGAGACCTGTCATTTCACTTGTCGGATTGTCATGCTTTCCGCCAGCCCCGTCCGGTGGCCGCCACCCCACTCACCGGTGGCCACCGTGGACCGCACGGAGCAGCACGTCAGCGCCCGTTCCGCCCCTCAGGTGCCAGCCCCGGCACCCCGGAACGCGGCGCGACCGCGCACACGCGGTTTCCCGGAAGGACCTGTACGTGAAGCGAAAGCTCGCAGCCGTCGCCGTACTCTCCGCCACCACCCTCCTCACCGGCGTCATCCAGGTCGGCACCACCGCCCAGGCCACCCCCACCCCCTCGGTCCAGGCCCAGGCCGCTCAGCACCGCGCCGGCCTGATCGCGCTGGCCAACGGCCAGGCCGGCCCGCTGGCCAAGGCCCTCGGACTGGGCGGCCAGGAGACGCTGGTCGCCAAGGACGCCGTGGTGGACGCCGACGGCACGCGCCACCTCCGCTTCGAGCGCACCTACGCCGGTCTGCCGGTGCTCGGCGGCGACCTCGTCGTCCACCAGGGCGCCGACGGCGCGGTCAAGGCGGTCGACAAGGCCGTCGCCGCGCGGATCGCGGTGCCGAGCCTGACCCCGAAGGTCCCCGCCGACCAGGCCGCCGCGCAGGCCTCCGGCGCGGTGTCGTCCACCGTCGGCGTCGTCGCCGACAAGGACGAGTCCCCGGTCACCGAGGTCCACCGGACGGGCGCCGCCCAGCTGGTCGTCTGGGCCGCCGACGGCGAGCCGCGGCTGGCCTACCGGACCACCGTGGAGGGCGTGCGCGCCGACGGCACCCCGAGCAGCCTGCTGCTGGTCACCGACGCCGCCACCGGCCAGGTGCTGTCCAGCCACGAGCAGGTGCAGACCGCCTCCGGCACCGGTACCGGCGTCTTCGTCGGCACCGTCCCGCTGACCACCACCACCGCCACCGGCGGCTACTCGCTCAAGGACGCCTCGCGCGGCGGCCAGTCCACCAGCGACCTGAAGAACCGCACCTCCGGCTCGGGCACGCTGTTCACCGACACCGACAACGCGTGGGGCGACGGCACCGCCGCCAACCGCCAGTCGGCCGCGGTGGACGCCCAGTTCGGCGCGGCGGCCACCTGGGACTACTACAAGAACGCCTTCGGCCGCAACGGCATCAAGAACAACGGCGTCGGCGCCACCAGCCGGGTCCACTACGGCAGGAACTACGTCAACGCGTTCTGGAGCGACTCCTGCTTCTGCATGACGTACGGCGACGGCGCCAACAACCTCAACCCGCTGACCGCGCTGGACGTCGCGGGCCACGAGATGACCCACGGCGTCACCTCGGCCACCGCCGGGCTGAACTACTCCGGCGAGTCCGGCGGCCTCAACGAGGCCACCTCGGACATCTTCGGCACCATGGTCGAGTGGTCCGCCGACCTCCCCGCCGACCCGCCGGACTACCTCATCGGCGAGGAGATCGACATCAACGGCGACGGCACCCCGCTGCGCTACCTGGACAAGCCCTCCAAGGACGGCGGCTCGGCCGACGCCTGGTCCTCCTCGGTGGGCGGCCTCGACGTCCACTACTCCTCCGGCGTGGGCAACCACTTCTTCTACCTGCTGGCCGAGGGCAGCGGCGCCAAGGTGATCAACGGCGTCGGCTACAACAGCCCGACCTCCAACGGCTCGACGGTCACCGGCATCGGCCGGGACAAGGCCGCGGCGATCTGGTACCGCGCGCTGACCGTCTACTTCACCTCGACCACCAACTACAAGGCCGCCCGCACCGGCACCCTGAGCGCCGCGGCCGACCTCTACGGCGCCGGCGGCGCCGAGTACAACGCGGTGGCGGCCGCGTGGAGCGGCGTCAACGTCAACTGACGCACCGGTCGACGGACGTC
>NZ_BAAAKJ010000484.1:7729-9726 GCF_039527695.1 Kitasatospora putterlickiae | reverse complement strand
GAAGTCCGATTCGCACCCCCCACTCACCACCCCACGCCCGGCGTGCACCCCCGCGCTCCGGCTCGGGGCGGGGTTCGCGTAGCAACGCGGACCGGTGCCGACAAGCCCCGCCGCTGGCGGGATCCCGCCAGGGGACGAACCGCGCACAGCCCGGCAACCGCCCCATCACCACCACCCTTACGGGTCTTGGCGAGACCTGGCCAAACCCCGGCGGCGCCCTGTCCTTTCACGACCTGCATTGTCATGCTTCTGTCCAAAGCCCCGTCCGACGCCCCGCCGTCCCCACCCATCGACGGTGCGTCAGGCCGCACGGGAGCAGCACGTCCGCGCCCTACCGCCCCCTGGCGCCGACCCCGGCGCCCCGGTACGAGGCGTGACCGCGCACCCGCGGTTTCGTGGAAGGAACCCCGTACGTGAAGCGAAAGCTTGCAGTCGGCGCCGTACTCTCCGCCTCCGCCCTGCTGGCCGGCGCCATCCAGGTCGCCGCCGCTCCCGCCCAGGCCGCCCCCGTCCCGCAGCGCGAGTCGCTCATCGCGCTGGCGGGCCAGCAGGCGGCGCCGGTGGCGAAGGCGCTCGCCCTCGGCGGCCAGGAGCAGCTGGTCGTCAAGGACGTGGTGGTCGACGCCAACGGCACCCGCCACCTGCGCTACGACCGCACCTACGCCGGCCTGCCGGTGCTCGGCGGCGACCTCGTCGTCCACCAGAAGGCGAACGGCTCGATCGCCTCGGTGGACCGGGCCTTCGACGGCCGGCTCGCGCTGCCGAGCCTCACCCCGGCGCTCTCCGCCGGCACCGCCTCCGCCCAGGCCGTCGACTCGGTCCGGGCCACCGTCGGCATCGCGCCGAGCGACCAGGACGCCTCCCCGGTCACCCGGGTCGACGGCGCGAGCGCCCCGGCCCTGGTGGTCTGGGCGGGCGACGGCAGCCCGCGGCTGGCGTACCGGACCGTGGTGCACGGCGAGCGGGCCGACGGCACTCCGAGCAGCCAGCGGCTGGTCACCGACGCCGCCACCGGCCAGGTGCTCTCCACCCACGAGGAGGTGCAGACCGCGACCGGCACCGGCAAGGGCGTGCACGTCGGGGCGGTCACCCTGACCACCACCCAGAGCGGCGCCACCTACCAGCTCAAGGACCCGACCCGCGGCAACCAGTGGACCGGCAACGCCAAGAGCGGCAACGCGCTGTACACCGACGCGGACAACAACTGGGGCAACGGGCTGGCGTCCGACACCCAGTCCGCCGCGGTGGACGCGCAGTACGGCACCGGCGCCACCTGGGACTACTACAAGAACACCTTCGGCCGCAACGGCATCAAGAACAACGGCGTCGGCGCCAGCAACCGGGTGCACTACGGCAACGCCTACGTCAACGCGTTCTGGCAGGACTCCTGCTTCTGCATGACCTACGGCGACGGCACCAGCAACGCCAACCCGCTGACCGCCATCGACGTGGCCGGCCACGAGATGACCCACGGCGTCACCTCGGCGACCGCCAACCTCACCTACTCCGGCGAGTCCGGCGGCCTCAACGAGGCCACCTCGGACATCTTCGGGACGCTGGTGGAGTGGTACGCCAACCTGCCGGTGGACGTGCCGGACTACCTGATCGGCGAGAAGATCAACATCTTCGGCAACGGCCAGCCGCTGCGCTACCTGGACAAGCCCTCCAAGGACGGCTCCTCCAAGGACTCCTGGTACTCCGGGATCGGCGGCATCGACGTCCACTACTCCTCGGGCGTGGCCAACCACTTCTTCTACCTGCTGGCCGAGGGCAGCGGCGCCAAGGTGATCAACGGCGTCAGCTACAACAGCCCGACGTCCAACGGCTCGACCGTCACCGGCATCGGCCGCGCCAAGGCCGCCGCCATCTGGTACCGGGCGCTGACGGTGTACTTCACCTCCAGCACCAACTACAAGGCCGCCCGCACCGCCACCCTGAACGCCGCCAAGGACCTCTACGGCCTCGGCGGCGTCGAGTACAACACGGTGGCGGGCGCC
>NZ_BAAAKJ010000484.1:3053-7708 GCF_039527695.1 Kitasatospora putterlickiae | reverse complement strand
GGCCCACTGGGAGAGGGGGCCCCGGCAGCCTGCCGGGCGTGTGCGGGGAGGTCAGGCCGCGGCCGGCACCGGGGCCCCGCCGCGCTCCTCCTTGGCCAGCATCCGCTCGGCGACGAAGCCGCCGCCGGGCAGCACCGAGAGCACGAACAGCACGGCACCGCGCTTGACGTCCCACTTCTGCGCCTGCCAGGCCATGATCCAGAAGACCACGTACAGGATGAACAGGATCCCGTGGATCATGCCCATCACCGGCACGGCGTTGAAGTCGGTGGTGCGCTTGAGCACCGAGCAGACCAGCAGGAGCAGGAAGGAGACCCCTTCGGGGCCGGAGACCAGGCGCAGGCGGTGGACGGCGCTGCTGTTCACGATGGATACCTCGATACGCGGGGGCTCGGAGATCGCTTGTGAACCGGCTCACAAGCATCCGGTCCATTATCGCCGAGCACATGTCCGAACCCGCCGCCGGGGTGGCCCGGAGCCCGGGCCGCACCATTTGTCGCAGACACGTACCAGAACACGGCCACCCCCTCCCCCGCCGCGCCCGCCGAACGCTAGATTGCGCCCGTGGCACAGTTTCGACTCCAGGGGTCAAAGACGCTCGCCGTCGACATGACCGGCGATTCCGTGAAGGCCAAGAACGGCTCAATGGTCGCGTACACCGGCCAGATGAACTTCAAGAAGCTCAGCGGGGGCGGTGACGGCCTGCGCGGCATGGTGACGCGCCGCCTCACCGGTGAGCAGATGACGGTCATGGAGGTGAAGGGACAGGGCACCTGCTACTTCGCCGAC
This sequence comes from Kitasatospora putterlickiae, assembly GCF_039527695.1. Taxonomy (NCBI): domain Bacteria; kingdom Bacillati; phylum Actinomycetota; class Actinomycetes; order Kitasatosporales; family Streptomycetaceae; genus Kitasatospora; species Kitasatospora putterlickiae. The sequence continues at coordinate 6,919 of NZ_BAAAKJ010000484.1, read as the reverse complement.
CAGGCGACCGAGATCAACCTCGTGCGGCTGAACGGCGAGACGCTGTACGTCGAGTCCGACAACCTGCTCTGCACCGAGGGCACGCTGAGGACCGGCACCACCTTCACCGGCCTGAACGGCGCGGCCTCCGGCAACGGCCTGTTCACCACCAAGGTCGAGGGCCACGGCTGGGCCGCCGTCACCTCCCAGGGGCCGGCGATCATCCTGCGGGTCTCCCAGGGCTCGCCGCTGCGGGTCGACCCCGGGGCGTACGTCGCCCACACCGGCAACCTCAACCGCTCCATCAGGTCCGGCGCCGGCTGGAGCACCTTCATCGGCGAGGGCGGCGGCGAGGCCGTCCAGGTGGAGTTCACCGGCGAGGGCCTGGTCTACGTGCAGCCCTCCGAGAAGCTGACCGTCGGGGGCGACGTCTGATGGCGTTCACGAAGATCAACAGCAAGATGATCGAGGCCCGGGTCGTGCCGGGCCAGCGGATGTTCAGCCAGCGCGGCGCGATGCTCGCGTACACCGGCGAGGTGCGGTTCACGCCGAACGTGACCGGCGGGCAGGGCGGCGTGATGTCGATGATCGGCCGCCGGGTGGCCAACGAGGACACCCCGCTGATGACCGTCGAGGGCCAGGGCAGCGTCCTGTTCGGCCACGGCGGCCACCACGTGCACGTGATCGACCTGACCGGCGACACCCTGTACGTCGAGGCGGACCGGCTGCTGGCCTTCGAGGGCTCGCTGCAGCAGTCCACCATGTTCATGGGCTCGCAGGGCGGCGTGATGGGCATGGTCCGCGGCCAGGTGACCGGCCAGGGCCTGTTCACCACCAAGCTGGACGGCCACGGCTCGGTCGCGGTGATGGCGCACGGCGGCGTCTTCGAGCTGCCGATCACCCCGCACCAGCCGGTGCACGTCGACCCGCAGGCCTACGTGGCGCACCGCGGCCAGGTCCAGAACAAGCTGTCCACCGCGCTCGGGTGGCGCGACATGATCGGCCGCGGCTCCGGCGAGGCGTTCCAGCTGGAGCTGTCCGGGAACGGCACGGTGTACGTGCAGGCGAGCGAGGAGAAGCTCTGATGTCCTACCCGCCGCAGCCCCCGTACGGGCAGCCGCAGGACCCGTACGGCCAGCCGACCCAGCCCGGCTACCCCGCCGCGCCGCCGCCCGGATACCCGCAGCCGGGCCAGCCGTACCCCCCGCAGGGCCAGCCGTACCCGCCCCCGGGCCAGCAGCCGTACCCGCCGCAGGGCCAGCCGTACCCGCCCCAGGGCCACCCCCAGCAGGGCGGCTACCCGCCGCCCCCGCCGCAGGGCTACCCGGCCCAGCCGCCGCAGCAGTACGCCCAGGAGCAGTTCGGCGGCGCGCAGGCCCCGCTGCCCAAGGCGCAGGACGGCTCCGGCCCGGTGGTGCACGACGCGTACAGCCTGCCGTCCGACGACAACGTCAACCCGTACGCCTTCTCGGTGGACCTCAACGGCTCGTACTTCCTGCAGAAGGGCAAGATGATCGCCTACTACGGCGACATCTCCTTCAAGGGCGTCGGCGCCGGCGCGGTCGACCGGATGCTCGGGCAGAACTTCAACTCGCCGATGCACGCGGCGGACTGGGTGGTCGCCGAGGGGCGCGGCAAGCTGCTGCTGGCCGACCGGGCCTTCGACCTCAACTCCTACGACCTGGAGGAGGGGAACCTGACGGTCCGCTCGGGGAACCTGCTGGCCTTCGAGCCCACCCTGAGGCTCAAGCAGTCGATCATCCCGGGCTTCCTGACCCTGATCGGCACCGGCAAGTTCGTCGCCGCCTCGAACGGTCCGGTGCACTTCGTCGAGCCGCCGATCCGGGTGGACCCGCAGGCGCTGGTCGGCTGGGCGGACTGCCCGGCGCCGTGCCACCACTACGACCACGACTACATGCACGGACTGCTCGGCGGACTGCGCCGGCTCACCGGGATGGGCGGGGCGTCCGGCGAGGAGCACCAGTTCGAGTTCATCGGCGCCGGCCAGGTGCTGCTGCAGTCGACCGAGGTGCTGATGGCGGAGCGGGCGGTCGGTCAGGTGCACGCCGAGGCCGGGGTGCCGATGGGCGGGGTGCCGACCCAGCACCCTTCGGGACACGGCACCCAGCTGCCGAACGTGAACGTGCCCGGGATCGGTAACCTGGGCAACCTCGGACGGCGCTTCGGGCTCTGACCCCGCGGCCGCGGCGCGGCGGGAGAGCCGTCGCGCCGTGGCCGGATCGCGGCGGCCGCCGGACGTGGGCGCCAACAAAGTCGTACAACATTGAACTAAATGCGGTATCCTGGGGCCATGGAGACGCACACGACCGACCCCGCCGACACCTCTGTCCCGCCGTCCGAGCGGCCAGAGGAGGAGACCCCCTGGCTGACCGCCCGGGAACAGCGGTTGTGGCGCGCCCACCTGGAGGTCGCCAAGCTGCTGGACTACCAGCTCAGCCGTGAGCTCCAGCCGCACAACCTGGCGATCAACGACTACGAGATCCTGGTGGTGCTCTCCGAGGCCCCCGAGCGGCGGATGCGGATGACCGACCTGGCCACCGCCACCCTCCAGTCGAAGAGCCGGCTCTCGCACCAGATCACCCGGATGGAGAACGCCGGCCTGGTGCTGCGCCAGGAGTGTCCCGGCGACCGCCGCGGCCTCTACGCCCACCTCACCGATCAGGGCTGGGAGACCATGCAGCGGGTCGCGCCCTGCCATGTGCGCAGCGTCCGGGCGCACTTCATCGACCGCTTCTCCCCCGAGCAGCTCGACGCGATGTACGAGGCGCTGGCGCCCGTCGCCGAGCACCTGCGGGGCCTGCGCGGCCGCGGCTGAGCGGACGGACCGGAGGCCGGCCCCCTTCCTGCGGGGGCCGGCCTCCGGTCGTTCTCGTGCGGGGCCCGGTCAGCGCCCGGTCAGCCCGGCCACCAGCCGGTCGGCCGCGCCGTAGGGGTCCAGCCCGCCCGCCACCACCTGCTCGGCCAGGGTGGCCAGGTGCCGGTCGCCGTGCAGGTCGCCGATCCGGGCGCGCAGCGCGGCCAGCGCGATCGCCTCGACCTCGTCGGCGGCCCGGCGCCGGCGCCGCACGGCCAGCTCGCCGTGCTCGTCCAGCCAGGCGCGGTGCTTCTCCAGCGCCTCGACCACCTCGTCGACGCCCTCGCCCCGGGCCGCGACGGTCTTCACGATCGGCGGGCGCCAGTCCCCCGCCCCGCGGGCCTCGCCCAGGCCCAGCATGTGGTTCAGCTCCCGGGCGGTGGCGTCGGCTCCGTCCCGGTCGGCCTTGTTGACCACGAACACGTCGCCGATCTCCAGGATCCCGGCCTTGGCGGCCTGGATGCCGTCGCCCATCCCGGGGGCGAGCAGCACCACGGTGGTGTCGGCCCGCGCGGCGATCTCCACCTCGGACTGGCCGACGCCGACCGTCTCCACCAGGATCACGTCGCAGCCGGCCGCGTCCAGCACCCGCAGCGCCTGCGGGGCGGCCCAGGAGAGGCCGCCGAGGTGACCGCGGGTGGCCATCGAGCGGATGAACACCTCGGGATCGGTGGCGTGGTCCTGCATCCGGACCCGGTCGCCGAGCAGGGCGCCGCCGGAGAACGGCGAGGACGGGTCGACCGCCAGCACGCCGACCCGCTTGCCCAGCCGCCGGTAGGCGGAGACCAGCGCCGAGGTGGAGGTGGACTTGCCCACGCCCGGCGAGCCGGTCAGGCCCACCGTGTAGGCCCGCCCGGTGTACGGCGCCAGCGCGGCCATCACCTCGCGCAGCTCGGGCGCGGCGTTCTCGACCAGCGAGATCAGCCGGGCGACCGCCCGCGGACGGCCCTGCCGGGCCTGCTCGACCAGGGTCGGCACATCGATCATGGGGTGGGTCTCCTTGCGCCGAGGG
>NZ_BAAAKJ010000484.1:0-3015 GCF_039527695.1 Kitasatospora putterlickiae | reverse complement strand
CCGCGGCCCCGGGGTGAACCGGTCGTTGCGTCGGTCGTCAGGCCTTGGGCACCCGGACGATCAGCGCGTCGCCCTGGCCGCCGCCGCCGCACAGCGCGGCCGCGCCGACGCCGCCGCCGCGGCGCTGCAGCTCCAGCGCCAGGTGCAGCACCACGCGGGCGCCGGACATGCCGATCGGGTGGCCGAGCGCGATCGCGCCGCCGTTGACGTTGACGATCTCGGAGGAGACGCCGAGGTCCTTCATCGACTGGTGGGCGACGGCGGCGAAGGCCTCGTTGATCTCGATCAGGTCGAGGTCCTCGACGGCGATGCCCTCCTTGGCGACCGCGTGCCTGATCGCGTTGGACGGCTGCGACTGCAGCGAGTTGTCCGGCCCCGCGACGTTGCCGTGCGCGCCGATCTCGGCGATCCAGCTCAGGCCCAGCTCCTCGGCCTTGGCCTTGCTCATCACGACCACGGCGGCGGCGCCGTCCGAGATCTGCGAGGAGGTGCCGGCGGTGATGGTGCCGTCCTTGGTGAACGCCGGGCGCAGCCTGGCCAGGCCCTCGACGGTGGTGTCGGCGCGGATGCCCTCGTCCTGGCTGAACACCACCGGCTCGCCCCGGCGCTGCGGGATCTCCACCGGGACGATCTCGGCGTCGAAGACGCCGTCGGCCTGCGCCTTGGCGGCCCGCTGGTGCGAGGCGGCGGCGATCTCGTCCTGGGCCTCGCGCGGGATGCCGAGGCGGGCGTTGTGCTTCTCGGTGGACTCGCCCATCGGGATGTTCTCGTAGGCGTCGGTCAGGCCGTCGTGCGCCATCGCGTCCAGCAGTTCGATCGCGCCGTACTTGTAGCCCTCGCGGGACTTCGGCAGCAGGTGCGGGGCGTTGGTCATCGACTCCTGGCCACCGGCCACCACGACGTCGAACTCGCCGGCCCGGATCAGCTGGTCGGCCAGCGCGATGGCGTCCAGGCCGGAGAGGCACACCTTGTTGATGGTGAGCGCCGGGACGTTCATCGGGATCCCGGCCTTGACGGCGGCCTGGCGGGCCGGGATCTGGCCGGCGCCGGCCTGCAGGACCTGGCCCATGATGACGTACTGGACCTGCTCGCCGGTGACGCCGGCCCGCTCCAGCGCCGCCTTGATCGCGAAGCCGCCGAGCTCGGCGCCGGAGAAGCCCTTGAGGGAGCCGAGCAGCCGGCCCATCGGGGTCCGCGCCCCGGCGACGATCACTGAGGTGGTGTTGGTCATGGGACGAGCCCCTTCGCACGTCGTGGCCAGGTGGAGGATTCCGCTCAATGTACTGACCTGCTACCCGCCCGTCACCGGACCCAAGATGTGATCGAGCGCACTAGTCAGGGCGTGTCCGGCACCATCCAGTCAACACCGTGCCGCGCCGATCCGGGTGAACCCCGCCGCGCGGCCCGTGTGAGCAGATTCGCACCCCGATCACTGGCGCCCGCCGCCCGGCATGCGCTGCACTGTTGCCGTCCTGTCGCACCAGCCCCAGACCGGAGGCCCCCGTGCTCACCCGTATCGACCACATCGGCATCGCCTGCCGCGACCTCGACAAGACGGTCGAGTTCTACCGCTCCACCTACGGCTTCGAGGTGTTCCACAGCGAGGTCAACGAGGAACAGGGCGTCCGCGAGGCGATGCTCAAGATCAACGACACCGGCGACGGCGGCGCCTCCTACCTGCAGCTGCTGGAGCCGATCCGCGAGGACTCGCCGGTCGGCAAGTGGCTGGCGAAGAACGGCGAGGGCGTCCACCACATCGCCTTCGGCACCGCCGACGTCGACGCCGACTCCGAGGAGATCCGGGCCAAGGGCGTGCGGGTCCTCTACGAGCAGCCGCGCACCGGCTCGATGGGCTCGCGGATCACCTTCCTGCACCCCAAGGACTGCGGCGGGGTGCTGACCGAGCTGGTCACCGCCGCCGGATCCGACGCCCACTGAGGCCGGCGCCGGCGCGGGGCGGCGAGCGCCCGTCCGCCGCCCCGCCACCCTCATGACCCGTCAGTAATCTCGCCGGGCAACCCGGAAAACCCCCACGCGACCATTCCCCCGCAAGACGCTCCCACTACAATGCCCAGGTGCGCGAAGACTCCGGGGGACGGGGACGACGAGCACGGCCGAAGACAGGCCCGTCCGCCCCGGTGGGAGGCCCGTCGCAGGGGAGTCCATTACGCGGGCACGGCTGAACAGTCGCAAGACGGATCTGTCACCATTCTCCACAAGGCAAGAGTTCGCCCAGGAGTCCACCCGGACGGGGGATCGCGGATCGACCGCGCTCCCGCGCCCCGGACTCCGACGACCGCGACGGGCCCCCGGCTAGGGCAGGGGTGCCCGGACGGCGCGGATGCAAGGACCAGTCGGACCGTGCCCGGACAACGGGAGCGCGGACCGGCCGGGTCGAGGACGCGACCAGGAGATGGATGGGACCGCGGAGTGCGGGGCTACGACCGCTACGAGGTTGACGATCACCTCTCCCAGTTCGAGGCCGAGATGGATCGGACTCGGAAGGAGCGGGACAAGGCAGTCGAGCATGCCGAGGACCTCGCCTACCAGGTGGAGGTGCTCCGGGCCAAGCTGCACGAGTCCCGCCGCATGCTCGCCCAGCCGCGCGCCTTCGACGCCGTGTCCGGCCAGGCCGAGCAGATGCTCCGCACCGCCGAGATGCAGGCCCAGCAGCTGCGCGCCGACGCCGAGCGCCAGCTGCGCGACTCCCAGGCCGCCACCCAGCGGATCATGGCCGAGGCCGCCGAGCGCACCGCCCGGCTGGAGGCCGAGCTGGCCGCCCGCCGCCGCCAGCTGGAGGACGAGCTCGCCGAGCTGCGGCGCAGCGCCGAACAGCACGTCAACGAGAACGTCAGCTGGGCCGAGCAGACCCGGGCCGGCACCGAGCAGGAGGCCCAGCGCCTGCTGCAGGAGGCCCGCGCCGAGTCCGACCGGATGATGGCCGCGGCCCGCGCCGAGGCCGCCGCGCTGGCCGACCAGGCCCGCACGATCCGGGTGCCGGTGCACGTGGTCGAG
>NZ_BAAAKJ010000483.1:1985-9952 GCF_039527695.1 Kitasatospora putterlickiae | reverse complement strand
CGGCGGCGGCGACGGCCAGCAGCAGGTTCTTCGGGTCGGTCGCCAGCAGGGTCGCCCCGAGGGCGGCGGACCGGGCGGGGGTGGAGCGGTCGACCGTCCGCATCCAGGCCGGCGGTCCGTGCACCCGGCCCTCGCGCGGGCGGTCCCACCACTGGCGCGCGCCGAGCAGCAGAAGCAGCCCGCCGACGGCCAGTTCGAACCACCACGACCAGTCCGGGGCCACCGTGTCCCCGGCGAGCCGGGATCCGAGCGCCACCACGACGGCCGTCACCGCCGTCAGCGCGGCCGTCCAACCGGCGGCGAACGACGCCCCGTTGGCCCGGCCCCTGGGTGTGGCGAGCAGCAGGACGGTCGCGATCAGCGCCATCGGGCTGATTGCGATGCCCGCGGCCGAGGCCAGCATCCGGCCGACGGCGTCGCCCATCGCGCTTCCTTCCTGGGGGGACGGACCCGGCCCGGCGTGGCGGCCCGGGTCCTCTCTGGGCGTCGTTGACGGGCCCTTCCTGCCCATGGGCGGGCAGCGGGGAGCGTGCGTCGGCGGTCCGGAGGCGCGTGCTCCGGCGGCGGCCGCCTGGCGTGATCCGAAAGAGCGGGCCTAAGCCCGGTGCAGGGGCGGGAGGCGGTAGGTGCCGGCCAGGGCGGCGGGGCCGGGGCGGTAGAGGCGGATCACCGGGCGGAACGGGCCGGCGGGGGTGGGGAGCCAGTTCGCCGCCTCGGAGGGGGCGGTGGGGGGTTCGTGGCGGAGGTGGAGGGTGAGGCCGCCGTCCGGGTCGCGGACCAGGCCGGGGGTGCGGCTGCCGATCGAGTGGCGGGCGGCCGGGTTGGCGACCAGGCGGTGGTCGGGGAGGCCGTACACGGTGAGGGACCAGAACTCCTCGGCCGGCGGCAGCCCGTCCGGCGGGAAGCGCAGCGTGTAGGGGTGGGTGCCGTCGAGGGGGCGGCCGTCGGCGTCGTCGGTGGTGGCGGCGTGCAGGGCCTCGTAGGCGTGGCAGCCCCAGAGGCCGGCGCGGGCGGCGGCGGCGCGGCTGAGGTAGGCGGCGCGGCGGTCGGGGATCCGCCATTCGGGGTCGTCGAGGGTGCCCGGGCCGAGGAAGGCGGTGTTGTGGTCGACCAGGTGGAGCGCCGTGCGCCACTCACCGGGCGGGTGGTCCTCGGGCGTCCTGGTGGCGTCCTCGACCCGTTCGCGCCCGGCGGCGAGCCCGGTCGCCAGGGTGAGCGTCCAGTCGGGGGCGGCGGCGCGGTACGGCGAGGGGCCGGGGTCGAGGAGGCCGAGCGGCGCGAACCGCTGCTGGTAGTCGCGGTCGGCGGCGGCGGGCGGGTAGGCGGCCATCCAGACCCGGAGCCGTTCGAAGAAGGCGAGCCGCTCGGGCACGTCCGGGTCCGGGGCGGGCAGTCCGGCGGCGACCCCGCCGGGCTCCAGCGGTTCGAGGAGGAGCCCGTCCTGGAGGGCGCTGACGCGCGGGAGGTCGTCCGGTCCGGCGCAGGCGAGGCGGCCGACGACGGTGGCGACGGTGGTCGGCGCGGCGATCACCCGGTCGGGGTCGGCCGGGGTGCCGTGCCAACCGGGCGGGACGATGAGCCAGGTGCGGGCCGCGCTGCCGGTGGCGCGGCTGCCGAGGTAGGCGAAGTTGTCGGTCCACGCGTCGACGAACTGCAGCACGTGGTAGGCGCCGGCGGTGTCGGGCACGTGCAGCAGCTGCGGGCCCTCGGAGAGGTCGAGTTGGGCGACCGAGTAGAGCACGTCGTTGTTGACGGAGACGAAGTCGTCGTCCGGGCCCGCCAGCCGGGTGGCGTGGGCGAAGCGGTTGAACGGGGTGGCCGGCAGGACGCCCAGGCCGCCGTGCACGAAGCGGTCGATCGTGGTGAGGCCGGCGACGAGCGGGTAGCCGTAGACGTAGGCGTCGGCGGCCAGGGCCTCCAGCTCGGGCTGGTTCATGGGGCGGGCGTCCTTCCGGGCGGGGTCAGCGCGGGGTGAGCGGCGGCGGCGTCCAGCGGCCGTCGAGCACGGACGGGTCCGGCCCGTACAGGCGGATGACGGCGGTGAACGGGCCGTCCGGGGCGGGCAGCCAATTGGCCGACTGCCCGGCGTCGGCGGGCCGCTTGTGCTGGAGGTGGAGGGTGAGGCCGCCGTCCGGGTCGCGGACCAGGCCGGGGGTGCGGTCGCCGATCGAGTACCGGTCCAGGGTGTTGTCGACCAGGTGCAGCCCGGGCAGCGCGTACATGGTCACGGACCAGAAGTGGCGGGCGGGCGGCAGCGCGTCCGGCGGGAACCGCAGCAGGTAGTCGCGCTCGCTCGCGTTGGGCGGGCGGTGGCCCGCGCTGTCGGCCTGCCAGCCGCCGTACCAGGCCTCCTCGACGGGGAGCCCGTACAGGCCGGTGAGCGCGCCGACCGCCCGGTCGAGGTACCGGGTGCCGAGCTGTTCGCGGGTGCCGAAGAGTCCGACGGAGGACCCGGTGCGGGCGGCGGCGCTCGCCAGTTCGGCCTTTCCGTCGGCGATGCCGCGCTCGATCTCGGCGCGGACCGCGAGCGGCAGGGCGGCCGGTTCGAACTCGCCCCGGCCGTCGATGCCGAGGTCGGCCAGCCGGCCGCGCAGGTCGGCCTCGGCGGGCGGGGCGGCCTCGGCGGGCAGGAAGCCGAGCAGGAAGTCGAGGAAGGCGAAGAACTCGACGGTGTCGAGCACCTCGTCGCGCCAGACCGGCCAGACCGGCTGCGGGGCGGGCTCGGGCTCCGGCGTGCCGGTGTACTCGTGCAGCGGGCGCAGGCGGTACTGCCGCTGGAGCTCGGCGAGTTCGGCGACGGCGTCGGGGGCGGTCCCGTCGAGGTGGGTGCGGCCGAGGATGCCGACCAGCCGGGTGGTCGTGCGGATGACGCCGGTGACGCCGGGCGGGGGCTCGCCGTGCCAGTCGGGGCCGGCGACCAGGTGGTCTCCGGCCTGCCGGCCGGTGGTCCGGGTGCCGACGAACCCGGCGTAGACGGTGTCGAGTTCGTGCACCGGCAGGACGTAGTAGCGGTCGGTGGCGGGGACGGAGAGCACCCAGGGTTCGGTTCGCAGGTCGAGCCAGGCCCAGGAGTACGGGGTGTCGTTGTTGGGCGTGACGACGTCGGTGTCCGCCGGGGTGGCGGGGCGCGGGTAGTGGCGGAAGACGCCGAAGCCTCCCACGTGGCGCGGGTCGGCGTCGTCCAGCGCCTGGGCGTACAGGGTGCGGTAGTTCTGCAGGATCGGGTAGCCGCGGACCCACGCCTCGGCGGCGGTCGCGCGGACGGTGTCCGGGTCCACGAGTGCCGGGTTGACCATGGTGCCGCTCTCCCCTGCGTGACGGACGTGCCGGGTGGATGTATCGGCACCGGTCGTCGCCGATCGGTGCGATTCGGTACGAGTCGGATGCTATGCGGGCCCCCTGGGGTCGGCATCTCGCCGTGGGCCGGTCGGACCCGCCCGGGCGAACGGCGGCCTGCGCCCAGGGCGAACGGCGGCATGCGGGGGAAGGGGCCGGGACAGCCTTTCCGGTATGAAGATCCTTCTGCTCGGCGGCTCGTCCTTCCTGGGACGGGCGTTCGCCTCCGAAGCGCTCGCCCGCGGCCACGAGGTCACCACCTTCAACCGCGGCCTCACGGCCGCCGACCTCCCCGGTGTGGAGGCGCTCCGCGGCGACCGCGACGCGCCCGAGGAGCTGGCCCGGGCGGCCGAGGGGCGGCGCTGGGACGCCGTGGTCGACACCTCGGCCCAGCAGCCCGCCCAGGCCGCGCACTCCGCCCGGCTGCTGCGCGACCGCGCCGAGCACTACACCCTGATCTCCTCCGTCCACGCCTTCGCCGACTGGCCCGCCCGGGTGGTCGACGAGACCTCCCCGCCGCACCCGTGCCCCGCCGACACCCCGCCCGGGCAGGAGTTCAGCGCCGCGCTCAAGGCGGGCTGCGAGCGCGCCGTCCTGGAGCACTTCGGCGCCGAGCGCGCGCTGGTCCTCAACAGCGGACTGCTGATCGGCCCGTACGAGCAGGGCGGTCGGCTGCCCTGGTGGCTGGAGCGGATGGCCCGGGGCGGACGGGTGCTGGCGCCCGGGCAGCCGGGGCGGCCGATGCAGCTGATCGACGTGCGGGACTTCGCGGCCTTCGGGCTGGACCTGCTGACGGCGGGCACGGCCGGCCGGTTCATCACCACGGCGCCGGCCGGACGGCTCACCTACGGGGAGTTCCTGGCGGGCTGTGCCGCGTTGGCCGGCGGCCCGGACACCGAGTTGGTCTGGGTCGCGGACAGAACGCTGACCGCCGAGGGGCCGGACCGCGTCCAGCCGTGGAGCGAGCTGCCGTTGTGGCTGCCCGAGGCCCCGGAGTCGGCGGCCACCTGGCTGGCCGACACCGGACGGGCCGAGGCGGCCGGGCTGCGGTGCCGCCCCTTCGCCGAGACCGCCCGGGACACCTGGGAGTGGCTGCGGCGGCGCGGGTCGGCGGACGACACGGAGCCGGACGGGCGCAAGCGCGGCCGGATCCTGCACGGGATCGAGCCGGAGAAGGAGCGGCGGCTGTTGGAGGCGCCGGCCCCGGTGCACTGACCGGGCGGACCCGGTCCCGCCCGGTGGGGAGAGCGGAGGCGCCCCGCTCCCCCGGCGGGGTCCGGCTCAGTGGGTGCGGCGGGTGACCAGCTCGGCGAGCGCGAGCAGTTCGTCGGCGGCCGAGGGCTCGGGCACCGCGAGTGCCAGCTGGGTCATCGCCGCGGCCATCCGGTCGCAGGACTCGCCCTGGGCCCAGGCCCGGCCGCCGGCGCCCTCGACGGCGGCCGCGCAGCTGGCCAACTCCTCGCCGGTGAGGGGCCGTTCCAGCGCGTACAGCTCGGCGAGCCGGGCCCCGTCGGGCGTCCCGGAGCCCAGCGCCGCGACCACCGGCAGCGACTTCTTGCGGACCAGGAGGTCCGCGCCGACCGGCTTGCCGGTGACGGCCGGGTCGCCCCAGATCCCGATCAGGTCGTCGATCAGCTGGAACGCCAGGCCGATCTCCCGGCCGAAGCCGTCCATCGCCTTGGCGGCCCCCTCCGAACCGCCCGCGTACCGGGCTCCCATGGCGCAGGCGGCGCCGAGCAGCGCGCCGGTCTTGGCCTCGGCCATCGCCAGGCACTCGGTCAGCGAGACGTCGTCGCGCTGCTCGAAGGCGCAGTCGATCTGCTGGCCCTCGCACAGCTCCACCACGCAGTCGGCCAGTCGGCGCACGGCGTCACCCGCGGCCGGGTGGCCGTCCTCGGCGAGCAGGCGCAGCGCCAGCGAGTGCACGGCGTCCCCGGCCAGGATGGCCTCGGTGGTGCCGAACACCAGCCAGGCGGTGGGGCGGTGCCGCCGGGTCTCGTCCCGGTCGATGATGTCGTCGTGCAGCAGCGTGAAGTTGTGCACCAGCTCGACGGCCGCCGCGGCGGCGGTGGCCGCGGCGGGGTCGCCGCCCAGCGCCTGGGTGGCGGCGAGCACCAGGGCGGGCCTGATGGCCTTCCCGGAGGACGCGGTCGACGGCGTGCCGTCCGCCTCCCACCAGCCGAAGTGGTAGCCCGCGACCCGGCGCATGGTGCCGGGCAGCGAGTCCACGGCGGCCCGGAGCACCGGGTCGACCAGGGTGCGGGCCCGCGCGAGGACGTCCCGCGCCTCGTTTCCCTCGCGATGGTCGCGCTCCAGCGTGAACATTCCCATGGGTCCTCCCCCTCGGTGGTGCGGCGGGCCGGCCCGGGACCGGGCCGGCCCTGCCGCGGTCGGCCCTAGCGGTGCGCGATGTCCACGTTCTCCAGAACGCCGACGGCGTCCGGCACCAGGATCGCGGCGGAGTAGTAGGCGCTCACCAGATAGGAAATGACGGCCTTCTCGTCGATTCCCATGAACCGCACCGAGAGGCTCGGCTCGACTTCATCGGGAATTCCGGTCTGGTGCAGGCCGATGACACCTTGGTTGTCCTCACCGGTGCGCATGGCGAGGATCGAGGTGGTGTTCCCGTTGACGATCGGGATCTTGTTGCACGGGAAGACCGGCACCCCGCGCCAGCCGAACACCTGGCGGCCCTGCACCTCGACGGTGTCCGGGTAGAGACCGCGCCGGTTGCACTCGCGGCCGAACGCGGCGATGGCCCTCGGGTGGGCGAGGAAGAGCTTGGTGCCGCGGCGGCGGCTGAGCAGCTCGTCCATGTCGTCCGGGGTGGGCGGGCCGGAGTGGGTCTGGATGCGCTGGTCGTAGTCGGCGTTGGTGAGCAGGCCGAACTCCGGGTTGTTGACCAGCTCGTGCTCCTGGCGCTCGCGCAGCGCCTCGATGGTCAGCCGGAGCTGGTGCTCGGTCTGGTTCATCGGCTTGTTGTAGAGGTCGGCGACCCGGGTGTGCACCTTGAGGACGGTCTGGGCGACGCTCAGCTCGTACTCGCGCGGCTTGAGCTCGTAGTCCACGAAGGCACTGGGCAGCTCGTACTCGCCGTGGTGGCCGGCGGAGAGGTCGATGGCCGCCTCGCCGTGCTTGTTCTGCGGCTGCTGGAACCCGGCCAGGTACTCCATGACCTGCAATTGGAGCGCCTCGGAGCGGTCGGCGAGCTCCTGGAAGGCGGACCACCGGAGGGACAGCACGGTGCCCGCCGTGTCCGCCCGGACGGCGTACGCCCAGGTGGCGTTCTCCTGCTGGAGCACCTCGTCGCCGAAGTGGTCGCCGTCGGCGAGCGAGCCGACGACGGCCTCCTCGCCGTACTTGCCCGTTCCGAGCCGGCTGAGCTTTCCGTACGCGATGATGAAGACCTCGTCGATCGGCGCCCCCGCCGAGACCAGGACCTCACCCGGGGAGACCTCGCGTTGGACGAAGCGCCCGGCCAGCTCCTCCAGCACGGCGTCGTCCGGGAAGCCCCGCAGCACCGGCACCTCGCGCAGGGTCGGCGCGAGGATCCGGGCCTCGACGCCCGTCCGGTCGAAGCCGACCCGGCCGCGGCCGACGGCGTGGCGCAGCCGGCGGTTGACCCGGTAGGTGCCGGCCGAGACCTGGACCCAGGGCAGCGTCCTGAGCAGCCAACGGGGGCTGATCTCCTGCATCTGCGGCGCGGACTTGGTCGTCGTCGCGAGGTTCCGCGCGGCGGCGGTGGCAAGACTCTGCTGCTCCCGGGCCTGTGCTTCACCGCCCGGTGCAGGAATACCGACGTTGGTTTCGGTCGACATAGGAAGCCCTTCGCGTGCCCGTACCCGATGAAGTGTCGCCTTGCAACTTGCAACAATCATGGTGGTCCCATTCGGAGGGCCGCCGCAATCACTCTTTCGAGTGGTCGGGATAACCGAAAAAATAGTACGAATAGAATGTCTGATCGATATCAATTCGATCAAGTGATCTAATTTTTTCCGGAATGGGATGGTCCGGTTCACCTCCCGGCCCGTGCTCCGCGGACCCACCCCGCGTACGGGGCCGCGCCCGGGGCCGCTAAGGTGCCACCTCAAAGGGCCACGGGCCACTGGACGAGCGCGGCCGCGAGACAGCCCTTCCCTCGTTCACCCCTGCCCTGGGAGGCCCCGTGAGCGCCCCCGTCACCGTCTGGCTCAACCGCACGTACGCCGAGAACGTGTTCTTCATCGAACAGTTGCGCGCCGCCCCGCGTCCGGTCCGGATCCACGCGACCCACGTCGACCCGGACTCCCCCGTCCTCGCCGCCGCCGACACGGCCGGCCTGGAACCCGCCGACCTCACCCCCGACGCCTACGTCGCCTACGCCCTCGACCACTGCGCCCGCCAAGGCGTCGACGTCTTCGTGCCCCGGCTGCACCAACTCGCGATAGCGCTGCACCGGCAGGAGTTCGAGGCCGCCGGCACCGCCCTCGCCTGCCCGCCCGCCACCGCGATCGCCGCCTTCGAGAGCAAGGCCGACGGCTACGCGGCGATGGCCGACGCCGGACTGCCCACCCCGCCGTGGTGGCTGGTGCGCACCGCCGGGGACCTGGTCGCCGCCGTCGACCGGATCGAGTCGGCCGGCCTCACCGCCT
>NZ_BAAAKJ010000483.1:0-1924 GCF_039527695.1 Kitasatospora putterlickiae | reverse complement strand
GCCTGCCTCAAGCCCGCCGCCGGCGCCGGCGGGGAGGGCTTCCGGGTCCTCACCCGCGAACCGTTCGGACTGCACCGGCTGGCCGGCTGGGACAGCCGCGTCCAGGTCGACCAGGTGGCCGCCGCGCTCGACCGGGCGGCCCACGAGGACCCGGACGCCGCCACCGACCTCCTGGTCATGCCCTTCCTGGAGGGCCCCGAGGTCTCCGTGGACTGCCTCGCCGACCTGGACGGCACGCTGCTGGCCGCCGTCGGGCGCAGCAAGCACCGGCGCCGCCGCAGCTTCACCACGGCGCCCCGGTACCTCGAACCCGCCCGCCGCCTGGTCGAGGCCACCGGGATGGCGTACCTCTCCAACGTGCAGTTCCGGCACCTGAACGGCGAGCCGGTCGTCATCGACGTCAACACCCGGCCCTCCGGCGGGCTGCACCAGCTGCGCCTGTGCGGGCTCAACCTGCCCTGGAACGCCGTGCAGTTGGCACTCGGCGAGCGCCCGGACACCGAGTGGACCGGGGACCCGGCGGGCATCGAGTACACCCTCGTCTCGGGGATCCAGCCGGTGCTGACGCGCCAACTCCCCCCGGCGGGCCAGCTGGTGCACTGACCAGCCGTCAATCGCCCGACTACAGCGGACCGTTCCAGTCCAGCGTCGGCTCCAGCACCCCCTCCAGGGTGAGCAGCCAGCGCTTCACGTCGATCCCCACCCGGCCGCCGCCGAAGCCGCCGATCCCGTCCGCCGCCACCACCCGGTGGCAGGGCACCAACAGCGCGACGGGGTTGGCGGCCATCATCTGCCCGACCGTCCTGGCCGCCAGGCCGGGTTCCTCGACCTCGCCGAACACGCCGCTGCGGACGGCGAGTTCGCCGTAGGTGATGGTCCGCCCGAACGGCACCTCGCGCAGCAGGGTCCGCAGCACCGCCCGGTGCGGCCCGGTGCTCAGGCTCCAGTCGATCGGCAGGTCCAGCATCCGGCGGCGCCCCGCGAGGTACTCGCCGACCCGGACGGTCACCGCGGCGATCTTCGACTCGTCCGCGCAGCGCGGCAGTTCGCCCTCCCGGCCGAGGAAGCCGACGGCCGCCACGCCCTGCGCGGTCACCGCGACGTGCAGCGGCCCGCTCGGCAGCGGCGTGTCCACCGTCAGCCAGGACATCGCCGACGCCGTACGCTCCGCCACGTCTTCCCCCACGTCCTCCACGGCGCGCGCGGACCACCCGCCCCGCGTGCCATCGTACGGCGGGGCCGGCGGGTGCTCCGACGCGGCCGGGGTCAGGGGCGCCGGCCCCTCAGCTCCGCGGCGAGCCCCCGCGACCAGCGCGCCAGTTCGGCCCGGTCGGGGGCCCGCCCCTCGCACAGGGCGGCGAGCTGGGCGTCGTTGATCCGGTTCGGCCCCGGGATCCCCAGCAGGTACGCGAGCTCGTCCAGGACGGCGGCGAGCCGCACGGCGTCCGAGTGGTCCAGGGACGCGGCCGTCTCGTGGTGGCCGATGGTGAGAGAACCGGGCATGTCCTGCCTCCTCCGTTCGCCCCCGCACCCCTCCACCGTACGACCGCCCGCCTCACCCGGCACCCGCCGCGGTCGGGGCCGCTCCCACGGCCCCGGACGACGGCGCCCCGTCCGGCTCCTCCCAGCGCCGGCCGCGCACGTCGCGCACCAGGAGCACCGCCGCCCCGGCCACCAGCTGCCACCCCGCGCCGAAGGCCAGCACGGCCGGCACCCCCACCCGGTCGGCCAGCGGACCGGCCGCCGCCAGGCCCAGCGGCCCCAGCACGAAGGCGCCCAGCCCGCCGAACGCCGTCACCCGCGCCAGCACCTCGGCCGGCACCCAGCTCTGCAGCGTCGAGTCGTACAGCGAGCCGCAGACCGCCGACCCGGCCCCCGCCACCAGCGCCGCCCCGGCCGTCCAGGCCAGCGGCGCCCCGGCCGC
>NZ_BAAAKJ010000482.1:0-1263 GCF_039527695.1 Kitasatospora putterlickiae | reverse complement strand
CCGCACCCAAGCCGGACCCCAAGCCGCCCGTCGAGCCGCCGGTCGACCCGCCCGAGGGCCCCGGCCCGGGGGAGTGGACCGTCCCGCCGCGCCCGGTTCCCACCCTGCCGCCGCGCCCCGCCTCCTGCCCGCCCGGCCAGATCGCGTCCTGGGACGGCTGCCACCCCCTGCCCCCGCCGATCACCGTCTCCTGACGCCCCCGACCGCCCGGCCCGCTCCGGGCGGTCTTGATCTTCTATTAGTTGAATGCTAAATTACTTCCGACACCAGGGCCCGACCCCCAGGAGGAAGCCATGACGACCACCGCCGTCGCCGACAACCCCGAGAAGTCCCGCTACGAGATCACCTCCGACGGTGAACTCGCCGGCTTCGCCGAGTATCACCGCTACGAGAACGAGATCGCCTTCATCCACACCGAGATCGACCCGCGTTTCGGCGGCCAGGGCCTCGGCGGCGTCCTCGCCCGCGCCGCACTCGACGACGCCCGCGCCAACGACCTCGCCGTGCTCCCGTACTGCCCGTTCATCCGCGGCTGGCTGACCAAGCACCCCGAGTACCACGACCTCGTCCCGGCCGCCAAGCGCGAGCGGTTCGGCCTGTGACCGCCGAAGCGACCGGGGCGACCCCGGCGGCCGAGGCGGGGTTCGTCCGCGCCGCGGCCGCCGTCGCCACCAGCACCGCCGACGACTACCGCGTCGACATCCGCTCCGGCCGCCACCGGCTGACCGCCGACGAGCCCGAGTCGGCCGGCGGCGCCGACACCGCCACCACCCCGGTCGGCCTGCTGCTCTCGGCGCTCGGCTCCTGCACCGCCATCACCCTGCGGATGTACGCCCAGCGCAAGCAGTGGCCGCTGACCACCGTGCGCGTCCACCTCGGCTACGAGAAGGGCCCGGAGAAGGCCGTCCGCATCACCCGGCGGATCGACCTGATCGGCGACCTCGACGACGCCCAGCGCGCCCGCCTGCTCGACATCGCCGACCGCACCCCGGTCACCCGCGCCGTCTCCGCCGGCACCCCCATCGTCCCGGCCGCCCCGCGCGCCTCGACCACCGGAAACGGGGCCCACCATGGCTGAACCCGACCTCACCGTCCCGACCGTGCGCGGCGGCCGCGCCGACACCCCGGGCGGCGCCGTCCGCGAACTCCTCGCCCCGCGCGAGACCGCCCTCGGCGGCAGCACCGTCGTCCGCCGCCTCCTCCCGAACATGGGCCGCCGGATGGTCGGCGCGTGGTGCTTCGTCGACCACTACGGCCCCGACG
>NZ_BAAAKJ010000481.1:0-2650 GCF_039527695.1 Kitasatospora putterlickiae | reverse complement strand
ACGGCGTGCCGGAGCCGCCGCTGTCCGGAGCGTGGGTGCCGCCGCCCGCCCCGCCGCCGGCCGGCGCACCGCTCGTGGCGGGCTGCTGGACCAGACGCAGGGGCGCGACGTCCTCGCTTATGTCGTCGAAGAGCTGGTCCACCAGGTGCGCCTGGGTGATCAGCTGGACCGGGAGCCGGGACTGCAGCTCGGCCCAGGTGCCGTCCTCGTCCTGGGCGAAGCCGGCCAGGGTGCGCATCGGGTCGAGCGAGCCGTTGTTGCGGTAGATCGCGCGCAGCAGGTCGCGCCCCTTGAGGGCGTCGGCGTGCATGGCGTCGAGGGCCTTGCGCACCTGCTCGACGGTGCCCGGGCTGAGCGCGCCGTCGGAGTCGGCCCGGCCGACCAGGGAGCGCGCCTCGCCGAGGCGGGTGGCCGCGTTGTCGAGGAGCAGTTCGCCGCGTTCGCTGTCGGAGCCCGCCAGGTTGAGCCGTAGGCCCTCCAGCCCGCGCTTCATGCCGTACAGCGGGTCGCCGGGAAGGGCGTTGCCGCTGGCGGCCGCCGCACCGGCGAAGCTGCCGACGGCGAGTCCCGCGACCAGCCCGCCGATCGCGAACCGGCGGCTCCAGCGCCCGCGTGGCGCGGTGCGGACGGCCCGGTGGCGGCGCTGCCGTGGCACGGTGGCGCCCGGGCCGCCCGCGAGGGCCTGCTCGAACGCGGCCATCAGCTGGGCGCGTTGGACGGTCCGGACCTCGTGGTCGAGTTCCGGGGCGGGCAGCGCGCCGAGCGCGCCGACCGTGTCGATGAGTTCCGCCATCGCGGCCGAACCGGCGTGTCCGCCGGCGGTGTTGGCCGTTCCGTCGCCCTCGGCGGCGCGTCGCTCCGCCTGGTGGGCCTCCAGCGCCTCGGCGAAGGCCTTCGCGCGCCGGTGCTCCAGCACGTTTGCCGTCACGGGCCACACCTCCCTTCGTCGTTGTCGACACCCCGGCCTGCCGGACGGTTGCCCCGGCAAGCCAAAGCCACTCCATCGGGTGAGAGGTCGCAATTCGACTTGACCGTACGCCTGGTGGAGGTTTGCACGCTGGCCAACGAGCGGTGCGGGCGGTCGGTTACGCGCGGCTGATCATCGGACCGACCGTTCACCCGGATGTGTCGGGCCGTCCCGGAAGGTGACGGCCCGCCCCCTATCCGTCCCGCCGCGTCCCCGGAGCCCTCCCCGGACGACCGCCGGCTCATCGCGCGTCGGGCGGGAGCAGACGGGCCAGGGTGCGCACGGCGCGGTACTGGAGGGTCTTGATGGCGCCCTCGTTCTTGCCCATGATCCGGGCGGTCTCGGCGACCGAGAGCCCTTGCAGGAAGCGGAGGGTGACGCACTCCTGCTGCTGCGGGTTCAGCCGGCGGACGGCCTCCAGCAGGGCGGCGTTGGAGAGCGACTCCAGCACCGACTCCTCGGGGCTGCGCTCGC
This sequence comes from Kitasatospora putterlickiae, assembly GCF_039527695.1. NCBI lineage: Bacteria > Bacillati > Actinomycetota > Actinomycetes > Kitasatosporales > Streptomycetaceae > Kitasatospora > Kitasatospora putterlickiae. The sequence continues at coordinate 1,209 of NZ_BAAAKJ010000481.1, read as the reverse complement.
ACTCGTTGGAGTCGAGCATCTCGCCGGTGGTGACCTCCAGCCGGAAGCGGCTGGACTTGAAGTGGTCGGCGACCAGGTTGCGGGCGATGGTCACCAGCCAGGCGCCGAAGTCCCGGCCCTGCCAGGTGAAGGTGCCGATCCGGCGCAGCGCGCGCAGGAACGTCTCGCTGGTGAGGTCCTCGGCGGTGGCCCGGCTGCCGACCCGGTAGTAGATGTAGCGGTAGACGGTGTCCGCGTAGTGGTCGTAGAGCCGGCCGAAGGCCTCGCTCTCACCGGCCTGGGCCCGCTCGACCAGCTCCATGATCGGGTTGTGCTCGGTCTCGTAGCCGGGGCCGGTGGTGGTGCGGGAGCGTCCCCGGCCGCCGGTGGCGCCGGTGCGGCCGCGAGCGCCGGTGCCGGCCGATCCGGCGGCGGTGGTGCGCAGCAGCGGGCCGCCGGCGGCGGGTCCGTGGCCGAACGCGGCTCCGGCGGGAGCGAGTTGGGGGGTGGCGGCGAGCTGGCTGCGGAGCAGGGTGCGCAGCAGGTCCAGGCCGGTGGAGATCTGCCGGGGCGGGACGGGGCGGCCGCGCAGGCCGGCACGGGAGCGCAGGGGCGCGGACGACGGGCGGGAGGGTGCAGGCGCGTCGTTCCGGACGGGTGGGTACACGGGACTCCCAGAGGCAGAACTGTGGACGGATCACCTCCGCCTGCGCGGAGAGCACGCCCGTCCCGCCCGGCCGTGCCTGGGGCGGGTGGGTGACGTGCATCCAGGAGAGAATAACGCTTTGTGCAATGACAGCTACACCGTGTGGTCGAAGTGGTCGTTTGGGATCCGCGTGGGGCGCATATCCGGCTGACACTGACCGAACGTGTCGGCGAGAGGCTGGCCCAACGTGACAGAACGGGTGCGCCAGGTGACCAATTAGGCGGTACGGCGGGCGGTTTCCCGGCCCGGGGGTCAGATAATCCCCGAGTTTCGCGAGGTGGCGAACGATCAGATCCGGTCACCGGGTGTCGGGTTCGGTCGGCGGGTCGGGACGGCCCCGCGGCACGCGGGAGTTCGCCCGTACGAGCGGCCTGGTCAGCGTGCGGATTGACCGCGCTCACCCCGGCGAGGGGCGCCCGGACGAGGGGCCGTGGAACGGGTCCGCGACCCGCTCGGGGCCGGTCGGCGGCCGGGGCGGCTCAGGCGCGGTGCCGGCGGTGCAGCGCGACCCCGGCCGCCGTCGC
>NZ_BAAAKJ010000480.1:0-1617 GCF_039527695.1 Kitasatospora putterlickiae | reverse complement strand
CCGACGGGTGGTCGGCAGGCGGACGGTCAGCCCGCCGAAGGCCCCTCGGACCGGTTGCTGCAGATCCTGCTGGACGGCCTACGGGCCCGCTGAACGTCACCCGGCGGGACGGCCAGTGTCAGCCGGGGGCAAGGAGGTTGACGAACCGGGCGGCGCGGGGAAGCGGATCGCGCGCCCGGCGCGAGCGCCGCCCGCCGAGGCGCCGCGCACCAGGCGAACACATCCGCGACGGCCCCACGGAAGAGTGGGTCGCGGCCGGTCCGGCTACCGCCCAACTCTGCGCTATGCCATCCTTTGCCCGTGGTTGGAGCCAATGTCCCGATGCGCGCCGTTCGCGTGCCCTCGGCGCCGTGCGGTAGGAGTTCGTGCGCCTACGCACTCCCGCGCGCCCTGCCACACTACGGGGGCTGTCGTGGAATCTGGGGTCCGTTGTGAGCGCCGAGGAACAGAACGACTACGGCTACGGCCTCGACTTCGGGCGGTCCGCCGGGACCGACCCCGACTGGGGAACCGACCGCGGCACCCACTGGGGGGCCGACGGCCCGGGCGCCGACGCCAGGGCGTCCGGCGGCGGATCGACGGCCGCCTCCCAGGCGTCCGGCCCGGTCCAGTCCGGGCTTCCGGCCGGCCAGGTGCCGGACCAGGCCGGGATGCCCAGCCGCGAGACGCTCTCCGCCTCCGCCGCCGCCTTCCCCCAGGGCCGCGTCCCCGGGCAGGCCCCCGCCGGGCGCGGCGGCGTCACCCCGGAGGCCTTCGTCGGCACCGCCGCCCCGGCGCGGCCCACGGTGCCCGCGCCCGCCGACCCGGTCGACGGTGAACGTCCTCCCTCGGACGCCGAGTTGACCGCGCTCGTGCGGGCCGGCGACGACGCCGCGTACGAGGAGATCTACCGCCGGCACGCCGACTCGGTGCGCCGCTACGCCCGGACCTGCTGCCGCGACAGCTTCACCGCCGAGGACCTCGCCGGCGAGGTGTTCGCGCGCACCCTGCAGGCGCTGAAGGCGGGCAAGGGGCCGGAGTTCGCCGTCCGCGCCTACCTGCTGACCGCCGTGCGGAACGTCGCCGCGGCCTGGACCCGCAGCGAGCGGCGCGAGCAACTCATCGACGACTTCAGCGTGTTCGCGCAGACATCGGCCGCCGTCGTCGACCTCGACCTGGCCGACCCGGGCGCCGACGCCTGGGCGATGGCGATGGCCGACCAGCGCATGGTGATGCAGGCCTACGCCGAACTCCCCGAGGACGACCGGATGGTGCTCTGGCACACCGAGGTCGAGCGGGAGTCGCCCAAGACCGTCGCGGTGATGCTGGGCAAGACCGCCAACGCGACCGCCGTCCAGGCCCACCGGGCCCGGGACCGGCTCGCCGCCGGCTTCCTGCAGGCCCATGTCTCGGGCAGCCAGGACCGGGCCTGCCAGGCGTACGCCAACCGGCTCGGCGCTTACGCGCGTGGCTCGCTGCGCAAGCGGGCCTCGGCGGAGGTCGGGGGGCACCTCAAGGAGTGCGACCGGTGCACGGCCGCGTGCCTGGAGCTGTCCGAGATCAACCACGGGCTGCGTGCGCTGCTGCCCGGCGGGGTGCTGGTCTGGGTCGGCGTGGGCGGCGCCGGAGCCGCCGCGG